>NZ_JZRH01000110.1:0-271 GCF_000963985.1 Pantoea sp. BL1
GACGAGAAGAACTGACGCCAAAGGACGTAGTCCGGCTCTGGCCGGAAGACGACGATGAAGATGACCTCAGCGGTCGCGCTCAGGCGTGTACCGGCCGGAGAACCTGTCATGGACGACACTCTCCGCATATCCCGCGCTTAAATCGCATCAGAAATTAATTCCACCGTTATATATTCAGGCTTACATTGCTCCTTTTATCATGGAAGGAGGCCGCTTATGTGGCAGTTTTATTATCTGCTGAGAATGGAGCGGCAGGAACAGCTTCACGTGA
>NZ_JZRH01000111.1:0-1122 GCF_000963985.1 Pantoea sp. BL1
CCAGTATGGGTCTCTTTTCTGCATAAGCCCCACCGACTGATACGTCAAATCCCTTACCGCCACGCTGAGCCCGGCTGCCGTGGTCACCGACCAGTCGAACCCCAGCTTGCTACCAAGTGGCCCCCACGTATTGTAAAACGCGTTATCAAGATCGGCATCCGGCGGGATCTGCGTGATAGTGTCATTGTCGTTGACGTGCCGGTAATGAGTGATGTTGCCAAGTGAAGCGATCGCCGCGCGGGTGAAGGTCCGTGGCATTCCATAGGTGTAGAGCACAGGCTGGTAATCCTTCATTTCTGAGGCATACAGCAGCGCCAGCGCCCCTCCCAGACTGTGACCGCAAATGAATAAGGATTTTCCTTTATCTAAAGATGTGCTGAGTGCCTGAAGATCAAACTGATCCCCAAACTTACTTTTTGCCAGTTGGTAGGCTTCCAGAAAACCGCCATGAATACTTCCAGCCCCGGCCAGTTCAGGCAGAGTCCGCTTTGGGGCAAAAGACAAATCGGTCAGGACGTTCAGCAGGCTGTCAGTTCCGCACCAGGCAACCAGCACGTGCGTACCGCATTCCACGGTAAAGAGACGGGTGTCGCCTTCTCCGTCAGGCCCTCCGCCGGTGTTCAGATATAACGGAGGCTGATAGCGCTTGCGGAACGGCACGTCCACGGCCAGCGTGTGGTACCACGAAGGGTACTCAGCAAACTGCGGGATGCAGGACAAATCCTGGCATTTCCGCCGGAAAAAGTAATCAATGGTCGGGTTATTAGCCTCTGCGGCATACACCAGATCGGCCATGATGCCGAGATTCAATCCATTGGCGAGGTCATAATCTTTAGTGTCATGTAGATCCAGCACCCACGCACGGAACGGGCAGACTTCGATGACGTGCCGCCGCTCCAGTCCGTCGCGGGAAATCTCCGTGCCCTTCAGTGTCTTCCCGTCAGGAAAATGGAACTTCGGCGGCTCAGGATCCGTCCAACCCGCGATTTCCGGCATCCGGTCGCAGAGCTGCCCGATGGTCACGTAGTGATGGATGTATCCGGCAGCCTCGGCTTTTTCCTGCACATCTGAACGCCATTCTGAGTCGCGGGTTTCCGGCCGGAAAATATTATTACTCACCGG
>NZ_JZRH01000112.1:0-1116 GCF_000963985.1 Pantoea sp. BL1
CCGGTGAGTAATAATATTTTTCGGCCGGAAACCCGCGACCCAAAATGGCGTTCAGAAGTGCAGGAAAAAGCTGAAGCGGCAGGGCATATGCACCATTACGTGACCATCGGGCAGCTCTGCGATCGGCTGCCGAAGATCGAGGGCTGGGCTGAGCCGGAGCCGCCGAAGTTTCATTTTCCTGACGGAAAAACTCTGAAGGGCACGGAGATTTCCCGGGACGGACTGGACCGTCGACACGTCATCGAAGTCTGCCCGTTCCGCGCATGGGTGCTTGATCTACATGACACTAAAGATTATGACCTCGCCAACGGGCTGAATCTTGGCATTATGGCCGATCTCGTCTATGCACCAGAGGCCAAGAACCCGACCATTAATTACTTTTTCCGGCGGAAATGCCAGAATTTGTCCTGCATCCCGCAGTTTGCTGAGTACCCTTCGTGGTACCACACGCTGGCGGTGGACGTGCCGTTCCGCGAGCGCTATCAGACTCCGGTCTACCTGAACACCGGCGGAGGGCCTGACGGAGAAGGCGACACCCGTCTCTTCACCGTGGAATGCGGTACGCATGTGCTGGTTGCCTGGTGCGGAACTGACAGCCTGCTGAACATCCTGACCGATTTGTCTTTTGCCCCGAAGCGGTCTCTGCCTGAGCTGACCGGGGCTGGAAATGTTCATGGCGGTTTTCTGGAAGCCTACCTGCTGGCAAAAAGTAATTTTGGGGATAGGCTTGACTCAGTTAAGGCAGGTTTAGATCAAAGAAAAAAGCTGTTTGTTTGCGGTCACAGTTTAGGCGGGGCGCTGGCGCTGCTGTATGCCTCAGAAATGAAGGATTACCAGCCCGTTCTGTACACCTACGGGATGCCGCGGACCTTCACCCGTGCGGCGATCGCCTCTCTTGGCAATATCACTCATTACCGGCACGTCAACGACAATGACACTATCACGCAGATCCCGCCGGATGCCGATCTTGATAACGCGTTTTACAGGAAATGGGGTCCACTTGGTGACAAGCTGGGGTTCGACTGGTCGGTGACCACGGCAGCCGGCCTCAGCGTGGCGGTAAGGGATTTGACGTATCAGTCGGTGGGGCTTACGGAGAAAAGAGACCCATACTGG
>NZ_JZRH01000113.1:0-202 GCF_000963985.1 Pantoea sp. BL1
CGATCAGATCATTCGCCAGACTGTCACCGATGGCGCCCCGTCCAGCCCGGCAGAAAAATACAGCCAGTCACTGTGGGGCTACGATGCGGCGGGCAGAATGACGCGCAGCATTCAGCCGGACGGCGAGGAGCGTTTCTGGTATGACGCGGCGGATAACCGCACCGGCGAAGATCTGCACCCGATGTGGAATAATCTGCTGAAG
>NZ_JZRH01000114.1:0-517 GCF_000963985.1 Pantoea sp. BL1
TGGTAAGCTCTGCGCCCGAAACCTGCTGCCGGAAAACCCCATGAAAAATGACTTTGAAGAAAAAATGGCCGACATCATGATTGGCGAGGCCGTCACCGCGCTGCTGGAAGAAGACATCGCCATCAGCTGGGCCGTCCTGACGGACCGCCTGCGGGCGGCTATTGAGCATGAAACGGATGAAGACCGCGTTCGCGCAGGGCTGCGCGCCATTGAAGAGGTGCGGCAGGAAATGCAGATTCGCGCCGCTGAAAAGACCGGGGTGCACGGCACTGACGGTATGTCAGCGCAGAAGCTTCACTGAAGTCACTCGGGGCGCTGCCGTATCCCCGGGGTTGCCTTTCTGATATACTGTATACTTATCCACCTTACGGACGGAGGTCATATGAACGATGACACCACCGCCGAAGATATCTACGCCGTTATCGGAACGGTCGTGGCGCGCCTTCTTAAGCCGGACCAGTACCTCACCCTTCACGAAATCACCAGCGCCCTGCACAGCATGGGCGAAGCGGCAGGC
>NZ_JZRH01000115.1:0-476 GCF_000963985.1 Pantoea sp. BL1
CTGCAGGCGGTACAGGCAGATGTCGCCGCGCTCCGCCAGGCTCGCCGGCCAGATCATCGCCGCGTTCCCGTCCTCCACGTAAAGCTCGCCCAGCGGCTGTACAACGGCCCAGGGCGCGCCCAGCGTGCGGCGCAGCTGCAGGATCTCCTGCGCCATCGCGACGGCCTCCGCGTCATGACTGTCCGGATTCTCCGCGATCTGGCTGAGCCGGTCCTCGCTGATCATCGCTGCTTCCCCCTGTCCGTTATTGCCTGTTGCACTGATAGTCCGCCAGCGTATTGCCGGACATGCCCTGCTGACACATGCTGCAGGAACCTGCGGCGCTGAAAGGGGCTGAGTGACTGCCTTTACGAAATATTTACGCTTAATTCCGTGCTGACGGCTTGCAGAGTCCGCAACCAGTTCTACGCTGGGCAGACCAGTGAAAAGAGTACCGATTTTAAAACAATAAAAGGCGAAAAAAATGATTTTAAGTG
>NZ_JZRH01000116.1:0-315 GCF_000963985.1 Pantoea sp. BL1
CCGCCAGTGGCGGGTGAACGCGTTTTCCAGGAAGACCTGGTGAAAACGGTGATGCACATGATGGAGAGCGTGGCGTTGCCTGGCGGCGGTGGGGTTAAAGCCGCCATCAAGGGCTATCGCATCGCGATTAAAACCGGTACTGCGAAAAAAGTGGGACCGGACGGACGCTACGTCAATAAATACATTGCTTACACGGCAGGCGTTGCGCCTGCCAGTCGCCCTCGTTTTGCGCTGGTGGTGGTGATCAACGATCCTCAGGCCGGCAAATATTATGGTGGTGCGGTTTCTGCACCGGTGTTTGGCGCCATCATGGGC
>NZ_JZRH01000117.1:0-205 GCF_000963985.1 Pantoea sp. BL1
AAAGTTGTCATGTATATCAGACGGTTATAGTGTGGCACATCCGCACAAAACTGCCCGCGCTCAGCACAATATTTTTTAAGGATATGACGGCGGACACGAATTGCAGACTGGCTGAATCTAAAATGCGGGCCCGCTGGATCCCCGCGCTTGCGACTTCAGCGATATGCGCCAGGCTATGTGCGGGGAACGGCGCGTGACATCCCTC
>NZ_JZRH01000118.1:0-347 GCF_000963985.1 Pantoea sp. BL1
TCGTCGGGCGTTTTGCCCACCACGATTTCCAGCGCGCTGCGCAGCACGTCAAGTTCGACAACGTCTGAGGTACTCTCCAGCTCGGCGATCAGATAAAGAATGATCGCCTTGCTGGTGACCTTTTTGCCGTGAATAACGATGTCGCGGATGACGGCGTCCAGCACGGCGGTCTCGGCGGCCAGCGCGTCGCCGCCGCTGCGGAAGTGCTGAATGATGCTTGCTTCTGTAGAGGTGTGATGTTCGTTAAGCTGCATGATGTTATCCGTCAGGCCCTGCGGGCAAAAGTGGCCAGGCTCAGTGCCTGAAATAAAAAACGGCCACCTCCCGGGTAGCCGCGTCCTGCGGGC
>NZ_JZRH01000119.1:0-202 GCF_000963985.1 Pantoea sp. BL1
CGATCAGATCATTCGCCAGATTGTCACCGATGGTGCCCCGTCCAGCCCGGCAGAAAAATACAGCCAGTCACTGTGGGGCTACGATGCGGCAGGCAGAATGACGCGCAGCATTCAGCCGGACGGCGAGGAACGTTTCTGGTATGACGCGGCGGATAACCGCACCGGCGAAGATCTGCACCCGGTGTGGAATAATCTGCTGAAG
>NZ_JZRH01000012.1:0-169491 GCF_000963985.1 Pantoea sp. BL1
AGTTCAGTTTCCGCTTCAGCGTTAAGGCCGCCTCCGGGCGGCTTTGCTATTTAAGGCCTGAAAAAACGTATCAGCTGATTGCGTTGACGAAACGCTGCGTTATTTGCTGAGGACGGGTAATCGCGCCACCGACCACCACAGCATGCGCGCCCAGTTTTAAACACTGCGCCGCCATCTCAGGTGTTTCCACATTGCCTTCTGCAATCACGGGCGCCTTCACTGCTGTTAATACTGCACGCAGGAAGTGAAAATCATTTGCCGCCAGAAAGTTGCCGCGCGTTTCCGCCGTGTAGCCATGCAGCGTAGTACCTACGCAGTCGAAGCCGAGTTCATCTGCCAGCAGCGCCTCATCAACTGTCGCAATATCCGCCATCAGCAATAACTGCGGATAGCGTTGACGAATCGCTGCCACCAACTGCGGCAACTGCAGTTCGCCAGGTCTCTGATGTTGAGTCGCATCCAGCGCGATCATCGCTGGATTAGCCGTCATCAATTCATCGACCTCTTTAAGCGTGGCAGTGATATACACATCACTGCCTGGATAATCGCGTTTGATAATGGCGATAATGGGCAAATCCACGGTATGCATAATCTGCTCTACATCGATCAGACTGTTGGCGCGGATTGCCGACGCGCCACCTTGCATCGCGGCTAATGCCATACGCGACATAATATAGGCGCTGTGCAGGGGTTCATTTTCCAGTGCCTGACAAGACACCACCAGCTTCCCTTTAATCTGCTCCAGCATATTTGCTTTCATAGCGCGAGTAACTCCTCAACTTCATTCTTGATAATGGTGACGTGCGGGCCATAGATCACCTGTACGCCGTTGCCACGCTGGATAACCGCGCGAGCGCCCGTGGCCTTCAATGCGGCTTCATTAAGTTTAGAACTGTCGTTTAGCGTGATGCGCAAACGTGTGGCGCAGCAGTCAAGTTCGGCAATATTGCCTTTACCGCCCAGCGCTTCAATCACCTGCAAAGGGCGTTCGCCAGCGGCAACTGGCAAGGTATCGATGCTAACATCTTCACGGCCTGGCGTTTTGAAATTGAATCGTGTGATCAGCAGACGGAAGGTGAAGTAATACAGCAGGAACCACGGCACGCCGACCAATGGCACATACAGCCAGTGGGTTTTCGCTTCACCCTGCAATACACCGAACAGAATGAAATCGATTAAACCGCCGGAGAAGGTCTGTCCAATGGTGATGTGCAGGATGTGGGCGATCATAAAGGCCAGACCATCGAACAGCGCGTGAATCACATAT
This sequence comes from Pantoea sp. BL1, assembly GCF_000963985.1. Taxonomy (NCBI): domain Bacteria; kingdom Pseudomonadati; phylum Pseudomonadota; class Gammaproteobacteria; order Enterobacterales; family Erwiniaceae; genus Pantoea; species Pantoea sp. BL1. Next base: position 1,268 of record NZ_JZRH01000012.1, read on the forward strand.
AATGCTGGCGCCACAAACAGGAACGAGAACTCAATCGGTTCGGTGATTCCAGTCAGGAATGAGGTGAGGGCGGCGGATAATAACAAACCGGCCACACGTTTGCGGTTCTCAGGTTTGGCGGTGTGATACATCGCCAGACAAGCCCCGATCAGGCCAAACATCATGGTGATAAAGCGGCCCGACATAAAGCGCGCCGTTCCCAGATAAAACTGCTGCGTATTGGGATCGGCCAACTGAGCGAAGAAGATGCGCTGAGTGCCTTCAACCAGATGACCATTGACCATTTCACTGCCGCCCAAAGCGGTAGTCCAGAAAGGCAGATAGAAGATGTGATGCAGACCAAACGGGCCGAGCATGCGCAACACAAAGCCGTATATGAAGGTGCCGAAATACCCCGTGGCATCGACCAGTCCACCCATACCGAATATCAATTTCTGAAAATGCGGCCAGACGATGGTCATTGCCGCGCCAACGATAATCGCCACAAATGAGCTAATAATCGGGACGAAGCGTGAGCCACCGAAGAAGCCGAGAAATTGTGGTAGGGCAATTTTGTTATAGCGATTGTGCAGCAACGCGGTGACCAGCCCGATCACAACACCACCAAACACGCCGGTTTCCAGCGTTTGAATGCCCAGCGCCATACCTTGACCTACAGCGCTTAGATTCCCACTCGCCATTACACCGTTGAGCGTCAGCAGTGCGTTGATGGTGGCATTCATCACTAAATAAGCCAGCAGAGAGGCCAGACCAGCCGTACCCTTATCGCTTTTAGCGAGTCCTACCGCCACGCCTACCGCAAACAGCACCGCAAGATTGGCGAATACCACTGAACCGGCGCTGGCCATGATGGTAAAGACACCTTGTAACCAGGCGATGTCCAGGAAGGGATAAGCTTTTACCGTGTTGGGATTGGATAACGCTCCGCCAATGCCCAACAGCAGACCGGCCGCGGGTAATACGGCGATCGGTAACATAAAGGATTTTCCGAAACGCTGTGCTTTTTCAAACCAGCTTCCAGAGGAAGCTCCACTGAACATTGACATAAATTTTCATCCCCGAATGATTGTTGTGGTAAAAATTATTATCACAACATACTTCATTTGATGAAAATAACTACCATTAGTGTGATAGCTTTCACTTATAATCAATTCTGCTGGCACAAATCAGGGCCTTTACGCACACTAGACGCCATCAATATTGGCGAACGGAGGGATGTCATGACGGACAATGGAAATATTTTGCTGCATCTGAAGCAGGGCCTGCCGGGTTACAGTCCGGCGCTGCAAAAGCTGGGCGATTTCATCCTGACCGAACCGCAAAGAGTGCTGTATCTCACTATTACCGAGTTGGCGAAAGAAACGGACACCAGCGAAGCCAGTGTGACACGCTTGTGCCGCAACCTGAGTTGCAAGGGCTACACCGAATTTAAGATGGCGCTGGCACTGGATGTGCAACAGAGCCAGCCAATGGTTCCGGCGAGTGGCGATCCCGTCGATGTGCTGGTGGAAGAGTCGGTGCAGGCGCTGCGTGACACCGGTAAATTTATCAATCGCGAGGTTTTACAGCAGGCCGCCACGGCATTACATCAGGCGCGTTCTATCCAAATTTACGGCGTAGCAGCCAGCGCCATCACCGGCGAATATTTGCATTATCGCCTGCTTCGTCTGGGTAAATCCGCGCAACTGTTTGGCGATATGCATCGTGCGGCCATGAACGCGTCGACCCTGGGTGAAGGTGATGTGGTGATTGCGATTTCGGCTTCCGGTTCGACCAAAGATTTGATGCACGTGGTCAATGTCGCGAAGAAACGCAAAGCGCAAGTCCTGATGTTGAGTAACACGTTGCGCAGCCCCATGGGCAATCTGGCGGATATGTTGCTGGTGGCAGCCCGTCCGGAAGGGCCGCTGAACGCGGGTACGTTGAGTGGTAAAGTGGGTGCGATGCTGTTGGTGGAAGTGTTGATGGGGGAGCTGATGACGCATGACGCAGATTACGCCACAGCCAGTCAGCAAACGGCCAGTGCAACGTTGCCGATGTTAATCTGATCGCTGGGTAATTCGCTCTCAATTCCAACATGACGTAAAAATCGGTGCGCAGTGATGCGCACCCTGCGAAGACAAATCTACTCACTTGCCAGTGCGGCGACCGGGTCCATGCGAGCCGCTTTGCGGGCTGGCAGATAACCAAAAATCATGCCGATAATGGTGGAGCAGGCGAAGGCTGCCCCCGCGGATTCCCAAGAGTAGATGGCTGTCAGCACACCGCCTGCCATCAGGCTAATCAGCGGACCGATCACCAGTGAGAGCGCCACGCCGAGTGAACCGCCAACCAAACATACCAGCACCGCCTCAATCATAAACTGCTGCATGATATCGCCACGCCGCGCACCCACCGCCATACGCACGCCAATTTCATGCGTTCGTTCGGTGACGGACACCAGCATAATATTCATCACGCCGATGCTGCCGATCATCAGCGCAATCGATGCCACCATCAAAATCAGCAAGGTCAAGGTGGCGGCCGCCCCTTCAATCGCTTTGCGGTACTTATCGCGGTTAAACATCAGGAAGTCTTTGGTGCCATGGCGCGCAGTCAATAATTGCGTGAGAGATTCCACCGCCGGACCGCTGACCACATCATCTTTAAGCTTCACGCTGATACTCGTGAGCGCTGTTTGCCCACTGATGCGGTACATCATGGTGCTCCAGGGCAACCACACGCTGAGACGATTGGGCGAAATGCCGTTATCTTCATGTGCCACACCTATTACCCTCACCGGCACAGACCCTAACACGATCATTTTGCCGATGGGGTTTTCATTGGCTGCAAACAGCTTATTGCGCGTATTGGTATCAATGATGATCTCTTGCCGGGCATGGCGTTCATCACTGAAGTTGCTGCCTTCGGTGAGTTTGATGCCCTGAATCTCAAAGTAATCTTTGCCAACGCCTGATACGGATGCTTTCGACGAGTTGGAGAGATAGCGGATCGGCTGCGTCGAGAGCAGCTCAGGACTGACTTTGTCGACGAACTGCTGACGAGCAATCACATCGGCATCAGCCATCACCAGCGTCAACACCGGATGCGCATCATCTTCGGCGAAATCGCCGCCGGCATACACGGACACCACATTCGTCCCGAGACCGGAAATACTCTCCAGCGTTTTTTCACGCGCACCTTGTCCAAGCGCGACGACAGTGACGACAGCGGCAATACCAAAGATAATTCCGGTCATGGTGAGTGCGGTGCGCAAGCGATGCGTATTCATGGCATTTAGCGCCATACGCATTGACTCGCGCAGGCGATCAATCAATCCGCGCAGCTTGCTCTGACTTCTGCTCACCATTGGCTGATAACGCGCACGCGTCGCCTCTGTTTTTGGCCCGCTGTCAGCAAAAATTTCGCCGTCCTGGATTTCGATGATGCGGTCAGCGTACTGCGCCACTTTCATATCGTGTGTGACGATAATCACCGTATGACCGTCACGATTCAGGTCATGAAGAATGCGTAACACTTCCTCGCCAGAGTGCGAATCCAGCGCGCCGGTCGGTTCATCGGCGAGAATGATCTCGGCCCCATTAATCAACGCTCGCGCAATACTGACGCGCTGCTGCTGGCCGCCAGAGAGTTCACCCGGTTTATGGTGTTCGCGGCCTTTGAGCCCGAGTCGTTCCAGTAATTGAGCAGCACGCTCCCGCCGCGCATGCCCCGGCAAATTGGCATAAATCGCCGGGATTTCGACGTTGCTTAATGCAGTCAGGTCCGGCATTAAGTGGTAGCGCTGAAAAATGAAGCCAATATGTTCGCGACGGACTTTCGCCAGTGCGTCCGGAGAGAGTGAAGCGGTATTCTGGCCTGAGATAAAATAGTGACCGCTGTCGGCGGCATCCAGGCAGCCGAGAATATTCAGCAATGTGGATTTGCCCGAGCCTGAAGGGCCTATGATCGCGACCATCTCGCCACTGGCGATCTGCAAATTGATATCTTTCAGCACATGCAGAGATTCTGAACCGTTAACATAGCTGCGCTGAATGTTTTTCAGTTCGATCAGGCTCACATCACCACCTTGTCCGCACCCACGGCCTGAGTAGCGAGAATCACTTTCTCACCGGCGTTCAAGCCGCTGAGAACCTGAATATCAACGCTGTCTGAAATCCCGGTGGTGATAATGCGTTTCTCTGGCTGATTCTGCTTGTTCGCCACCTCGACAAAGGTCTTGCCTTCCGCGTCTTTTTTCGTTGCCTGTACCGGGATCAACAGTGCGTCTTTCGCGGTGTCGCGCAGCAGATTAACTTGCGCGGTCATGGAGATGCGCAGGGTGTTGTCGGGATTGGGAACATCGAGTAAGGCATTGTAATAAATGGCGGCATTGGTACTGCTGGTCGGCGTACTTTCACTGTTGCCCATCAAGGCATCATCTTTCATCACCGATTCAGGTGCCAGTTCAATGCTACGCAGCGTCGCGTTGTAGCGCTTATCGGGATTGGCGAAGGTGGTAAACCAGGCTTGCTGGCCGGGATGGATGTTAGTGATGTCCGCTTCGGAAACCTGGACTTTAATGGTCATGGTGCCAAGTTGCGCCAGCTTGGCGATGGTCGGTGCGCTCTGCGCGGCGTTAACCGTCTGGCCCTGTTTGGTCACGATGGCGATTACCGTGCCATCCATCGGTGCCATGATGCGGGTATAGCTGAGGTCGAGCTGCTTCTTGTCCACCTCAATTTGTGCCTGAATGACGCGCGCCTTTTGCGCCGTCAACTCAGCTCGTGCGGTGCTCCACGCTTCTGCCGCTTCGTCAAAATCCTGGCGCGACACCAGATTGGCTTTGATCATTTGCTGCAAACGTTTGAACTGCGCATCCTGTCGGACTAAGGTCGCTTCGCGTGTCTCCAAATCAGCTTGTGCCACGCTAAGCGCGGCCTGCGCATTACGTAAATCACTGCGCTGTGGCTGATCGTCAATTTCAGCGATCAGTTCGCCCTTACTAACGTTATCACCCGCTTTGATATAGAGCTTTTTCACCTGCCCAGACACCTGAGCACCGACGTTGACGCGTTCGATAGCGTCCATCTTGCCCGTCGCGGCGATGACGTTTTCGATGTTGCCTTGACGCACAACGGCGGTGACCAGTGGGTTCGGTTTGGGTTGGGCGCTGCGGTAGGCCCAGACCAGAATAATGATCGCTAAAAGAGCGATCGCGACAACAAGCCGCTTTTTAGAGGTATTCAACATAAGCATCCCTTTAATGAAGCGAGAATAGTAATCACTAAATGCAACAAACAGGAGAAAATTCGTCAGGATTCTTGCATTAAATGGATTGTGTTGAGAAAAAAATGAAAATTTTCCGAATAGAAATCGTCGTTGGGTTGTTTACCGCTAAACCACACACTATTTGGGAAATGTTATGTCCGCTTCGACCCGTCAACACTCACGTCAACGCTATGACGCTTTCAGCATGACGTTGCACTGGATCACTGCGTTTAGCGTCATTTTTCTGTTTGCCTCTGCGCATATTTGGGAACAACTGGAAAAGGGCACACCGCTGCGTAAGGGTTTACAGGCGTGGCATATCTCTTTTGGCATTTTGCTGGCCCTGGTGATGATTGTGCGCCCATTGTGGCGTTGCTATTGCCAACGTCAGACGCATTTGGCCGTGGCGCCAGCTGAAAACAGCGCGCCGATGCGCATCATCGCGCATGCCGTTCATGGCTTGTTGTACCTGTTGTTATTCACGCAGGTTGTATTGGGTTTTCTGTTTCGCTGGTCGCAACAGGAACCGTTTAATTTCTTTGGCCTGTTCGATATTCCAACCTTTATTCATGTCGATACCGCACTGCGACATACGCTGGCAGGATTACACAATAACGTTGCCTGGGCGCTGATTAGCCTGGCAGGCGCGCATGCGCTGGCAGCGTTACTCCATCACTACGTTCTGCGTGACAACGTGCTGCGCCGCATGCTGCCGTTGCGCGATTCGATGCCACTCCGTGAGGATAAATGAATGATGAAGATGATGACTCCGATTCGCTGGTTTGCCGTGCCGGTATTGCTGATGGTGTTACATGCACCGACTGCATTCGCCATGGGTGATGACGACAGCGACAAGAAAACCCCGGATTGTCCGAAAGGGCAAGTGTATGACAGTAAAACCAAATCCTGCGTGCCGGAAAAAACCAGCATGCTGAGCGATGAGGATAAGACGAATTACGCCTACCACCTGGCGAAAAAAGGCGAGTATCAAGCTGCGCTGACGTTACTGGATACGTTGCACAATCAGAACACTAAAGAGGCATGGAATTATCGCGGTTACGCCACGCGTAAACTGGGCCGCACCGACGAAGGGATGCGTTACTATCAGAAATCGATCGCACTGGACCCCAAATATGCCAAAGTGCGTGAATATCTAGGTGAAGCCTGGATGATCAAAGGCCGTCCGGATTTGGCTAAAGAGCAGCTCACTATCATCAAATCGCTGTGCGGTGTGAATTGTGAAGAGTATCAGGATTTACACGCGGCCATTAATGGCCATCCTGAGTCCTGATGACCGTTGATGACGGAGGATAGAAACATTACCAGCACTGAAGTCCGTCAACATCTGGCGGCGCATCTGACGCGTATGTGGCGTTACGCGATGGTGTTATCGCGTAATAAAGATGTCGCCGAAGAGTTAGTGCAGTCCACCTGTGTGCGGGCGCTGGAACGCAGCGCCCAGTACACACCGGGCACACGCATCGATCGCTGGCTATTTACCGTGCTGCATTCCGTGTGGATCAACGAACTGCGCGCGCAGCGGGTACGCATGGGGCAGGGATTCGTCGAGAGTGATGAATTGCTCGCTCCCGACCATCAGCAACACAATGAACAGCGCATGCAATACGCCAAAGTGATGCAACGGGTTGGGCAGTTGCCAGAGGCGCAGCGCAACGCGGTATTTTTAGTTTATGTCGAGGGCTTTACCTATCAGGAAGCCGCCGACACGCTGGCCGTGCCGATTGGAACCATCATGAGCCGCCTCGCTGCGGCACGCACCACTTTAGCCAGCGCAGTGACAGCGCGGCCTGCGGTACAGGAGAAACGTTTGTGAATGCACCACGATTTACCTCGCCCTATGCCGATGAAGCTATCGTTGCCTGGCTGGATGGCGAAATGCGCGCGGAGGATGCGCAGGCGTTTGAAATTGAACTAAAGCGTAGTGAAACGTTGTCAGCACGGACGGCTGAGCTAATGAAAAGCAATCAACCTTTTGCGGATGCGTTCGCGCCAATGCTGGATGAGGCGCCGCTGGAGCGCATGGAGTCACGACTGGCTTATCTGTTGGACAACACGCCGTCCGCACCGGTAAAAGAAGCTGTTCAGGTTAGCCGTCGTGCGTTGATCGCGGCATCAGTCAGTTTTCTGCTGGTCGGCAGTGCCGTCGGTTTTTGGGCCAGACCCGTCGCGAAAGCTGAACAGGATGAGAGCGCGCGAATACGTGAACTGGAAGCACAATATATGTCGCTTTATAGCCCGGAAACGTTGGCGGATGTCGACAGCTCCCCACAGGTGCTAGCGCGTTCATTACAACGCACGGCGCGCGACCTCGATCTGCGTCTGACGACTGAGCAATTGACGCTTCCTGAAGCGAGCTTGAAAAGTGTGCGTATGTTGCGCTATGACGATTCACTGATCACTCAAATCGCCTGGAATCACAGCAGTTACGGTCCGATGGCACTGTGTATTTCGCGGGAAGATCCTATTAAACAGAGTGCATTGGCGCAGGAAAAACGGCACGGCATGAATCTGGTGTGGTGGCATCGCAGCGGATATCAGTATGTGTTGATTGGGCGCAATCCTGCTGATCAGTTAAAACGAGCGGCACAGGTGTTAAGCGCCGCTCTGGTGTAATTTATCAGTGATCACCCATTATGCCCCTGGGATGCAGGATACAAATATCGCAGGGGCGTATTTAGGAGTGTCTGCTTAGAGGATGCCCAACTGCTGTTTCAGTTGCGCAATCTCATCGCGCCATTGGGCCTGCAACGCCGGTTTCTGATGTTTGGGCTTACGTTCTCTATCCTCATCCAGCTTGTTTTCCAGATCACACAACGCCAGTAGCAGCGCATCTTCATCGTTGTAGGATTCAGATGTCACGGGCAGAACATTTACGCTCTCGCTGTCTGACGGTTGTTTGGCACTCAGTTGCTCAATGACCGGTTCAAAGTCATGCCACTCGCTCAGTTGCTGATCCTGAATTAGCCAAAAGCGATTGCAACTGCTGGCAATCAGATTGCGATCGTGCGACACCAGAAGCACCGCGCCCTCAAACTGATTAAGGGCGGCTGCCAACTCCTCTTTGCCCAGCATATCCAGATGGTTGGTGGGCTCATCCAGCAGCAATAGGGAATAGCGCGCGAGTGTCAGCCCGACAAACAGCAGGCGTGAGCGTTCACCGCCACTCAGTGAGCCCACTAATTGCTGATGGCGGAGGTAGGGGAATCCCGCACCGATCAGAGCCATCTTTCGCTGGTCGTCACTTAGAGGGGCAAAATGCGCCAGTGCCTCGTTGAGGCTCTCCTCATCCTGCAATTGTGTGAGGCTTTGGTCGTAATAACCTAGCTTTGCACGTGGATGAAACAGCGTGCTGGTCTCACGCTGGTAATCCAGCCAGAGTTGGCGCAGCAGCGAAGATTTCCCGCTGCCGTTACGACCCACTATGGCGATGCGATCGCCACTTTTTACCTGCAGGCTGGGTAACGAAAACAACGCAGGCGCGTTCTCCGCTGGGCGAATGCGCATTTCAGTCAGCGCCAGCACCCGATCGGCATCCAGTGCTTCTCCCAGCAGTTGAAGACGCCATAAGCTGCCTTCGGTCAGCGTGGTTTGTGCCTCTCTCAGCCAACTGGCGCGTTTCTCCATTTGCTGCGCTTTACGCGACAGACCTTCGTTGTCGTAAGTGCGTCCCCAAATCGCCAGCCGTTTGGCACTTTTTTCGACGCGCTCAATCTCGTTCTGTTCTGCCTGAAAACGTTGCGCATCGGTTTCATCCTGCTGTGCCAGCGCTTGTCGGGCTGCGGAGCAGGGCAGACGGAAGAATTGCAGGGTTTGATCGCGCAGGATCCAGCTGCAATTGGTGACCTGATCCAGCAAGGTGCTGTCATGTGAGACCAGCACAAAGCTGCCTTTCCAACTTATCAGGAACTGTTCCAGCCACAGGAGCGTTGGAAGATCCAAGTGGTTGCTGGGTTCATCCAGTAATAGCAGATCGGGCTGGAGAATCAGTGCACGCGCCAGCAGTAACCGCATATGTTGACCACCACTCAACGTGGCTGCCGTTTGGGTATGCTGTTCAGTATCGAACCCCAGCGAAGAGAGTAGCGCCTCCGCGCGCCAGGCTTCACTGACCTGTTGCTGCTGTGGCAGACGCGCAATCACGCCTGCCAGCAACGTGGCTTGCTGGAGCTGAGGGGGAAGATGTTGTTCAATTCGCGCCAGCAGACAGTGGTTGGCTAGCGTAACGCTGCCCTGACTGCTTGCCAGTTCACCGCTGAGGATTTTTAGCAGGGTACTTTTCCCCGTGCCGTTATCACCCAGCAGCCCAATACGATCGCCTTTTTTCAGGCTGAAATTGATGTCGTGAAATAGCGTACCGAAGGCGTTATCAAAGCCGACAGCGTGTGCGAATAGTAATGTGCTCATGTGCTTACTCATAAGTTGCAGGCGTGCGAACGCCTGACGTCAAAAACTGCTGACGACAACCCGGTAAGCCGGAGGAAGGGATGAAATTTTCAGTAGACTTCGCTCAGGCGGATTATCGCAGCACGAATGCAGAGATAGCTGAGCGCGGCCAATTACTATAAAAGTGTGAGTAAATAAACAATTCACACGATGGCATAGTAATCCTCCTTATTTATCAGTAGTGGATAGGGTGGGGTGATGATAGTCACCTGGACTGGCATTATCCACAGAATATTCGCGATGTTGTGAAGTCGCAGGCAACGGATAAGACCTGCCAACCGCGCAGTGCCCCCTAAACCTCCGCTATTTCAAATTCTTCAGGCTGGCGACTGTCCTTGCAGATTGACGCGGGAGATCAGCTCGTTAAGTTTCAGATTTATCGAAAACTCCATTGAATGGTGATGACAAATACCGAGGGGATTATAATCCCCGATTCAATGCCGAAATAGGGTGTGAAATTATATTGAAAGCCATGATAAATATAGGGTGAGAACCCTATTCCGGTGGCCTTTTTAAAGTCGTGATAGGAGCCGTGGTCGCCACAATCCTTAAAGGCATCGAAAAAAAACTCACCGGTGTAGCCGTAGATACCTTTAAAGGTCCAGCCATCATCCCAGGTTTTCCAGTCTTTTCTCACCCCAAACGCAAGACAGCGATCGTCAAAGCTGTTTTTCATGGTGCCGATCAGCACGCTATAGGTTGAATCTTCGGACAATTTTCTTTCTACCGAGAAGAAGTTATTCTCAAAATTTTCAGTGTATTGCCCATGATTCCCGGTCAGGTGATAAACGTAGGAACCCGTGTTAATGGAATAAAGGTTAATTTCGCTCGCTGGGCAGTCCAGCGAAAAGAGTGTTAATACAATCAGTAAGCCCCATACTAATCTGAAATTTATTCTGGGGTATTCTTCTGTTATTTCATTCATTTTTTCCTCACCACTGGCAATGCGATAATGAAAAAAAGCTAACAGCAGTCTGATGTATTGACTCAACATATTGATTGATAAGTCAGAATGACCAGAACTCTGAAATTTTTAGATAAGAGTATTTGATACTGATAAAATCATGACGATGACGTATTTTAGCAGGTTTTTTGATAGGGCAATCTTGCGAAGAGATGCGCATTATTAATATGCAAGGTTATATGATTAATAAATAAGGGATTCGTTTAAATAAATCATTCATCAGCTGTTATCACGGAATGAGGTGCCCCTCATCCCATCAGGGGGAACCCGTGATGTGCTGCAAGCCTGCAAGTATTTGGTCATACGCCGATTGAAGATTCTCTACCCCATAACCAGAATCTCACGCCGGTTATGCTGAACTAAACAGGGATGAAAATAAAATCACTTCATCCCTGAGTGCAGTTTTAACCTTGATCGACCCAGATCAACTTATCCACTTCAAACCCAAGTCTCTGCGCGACAGCCAGATAGTGTTTTTTCACTTGATTCGGAATCTTCGGCTCTCGCGACAAGATCCATAAATAGCCCCGATTTGGTCCACTCACTAACGCATATTGATAATCATCATCCAGGGCGATCACGTTATAGCCGCCATAGAACGGGCCAAAAAAGGAGACTTTAAGCGCTGCGGTATCCGATTTGCCGGTGAAGTAGGCTTTGCCGTCGCTCTCACTCCACTCTTTTTTCACCGGATCATATCCACGATTCAGCACGTTTATGCCGCCATCGTTGCGTTGAGTATAAGTGGCTGTGACATGATCTTTGCCGCGCTCAAAGCGGTGATCCAGACGGGCGATTTCGTACCATTTGCCCAAATAGCGGTTGGCATCAAAAGGGCTGATGGGCGTGACACCTTTTGGTGGCGTCGGGGATTTACAGGCAACCAGCGTTAACGATAACGCGGCAAGTGCGGCGATTGGCCATATTTTCATTAATGCTCCTTAATCGATCCTGATCCGTATTTAAGGGTATGTCAGCATGATTATAGGCAATAAATAACGAGGCGGCCCTCAGGCCACCTGATGCAGGGGATTATTTCTTCTCTTTATCTTCGTCAGCCGGAATCAGCGGCTCATCAATCGCAATAGAGGTGCCTGACTTCAGCAACTGAATATCGAGTATCACGTAGGTCATGGTGGTGATAAACAAAGAAATCACGCTGCCAATCACGCCGCTGGTGGTAAAGGTGAAGTAGTTGTACATCACCACCCAGGTCACACAAATAAACAGGGCAAGCGCAACGTTAATGGCTGACTGTGAATAGTTGGTGGTGCGAGCGCCCATCTCATTGATTTGCTTATAGAGGTTGGTGCCAACGTATTTCTCCAGCACAAAAATGCCTTGATCCCAACTGCGCAGGCGTCGCGCGCTGCTGCGGGTGAAGAACAGGAATAACAATGAGACAAACAGACCGGAAAAGGCAATCAGCACGGGGACCGCTTCTAATGCATACACCAAACTTTTGTGGCTGGGTGCTTGTGCGGTGAGATCCAGCGTCAGCGAGGCGCCCAGGACAGCATAGAGGAAAATAAACAACGCTAAAAACACCGCATTGCGTTTCCAGTCGAGTTCCGCTTCGTGATTTTTCTGCTGGCGAGCGATGTCGAGGGCTTGTTGCAAACGCGTGTCGCTGGATTGGGTATCCACTTGCTCTATCTCTTCTCCGAGCAAACGGTGAATAAACGGCTGATCGGCCGAATCAATGGTGATGCGCATAACTATCCTGATGGCGTAACTATCGAGGTGCACAGTGTAACGCAATTTCAGCCGCAGGCAGGAATCTGCGAGGCAACACGCAGTTTCAGTGCTGCAGTTGCTCATGAATTGCACATCATTTGTACACTTTACTCTGCGGCCAGTGTCGGCCGTGTACAGCACGACGGAGGAATAGCCTATGTCGTACGTAGATGGTTTTGTCGTTGCGGTGCCTGAAGTCAATAAAGAGGATTACCGCGCCATGGCGGCCAAAGCAGCGCCGCTGTTTAAAGAGTTTGGTGCCACACGCATCGTGGAGTGCTGGGCAGATGATGTACCTGAAGGCAAGCTCACGGATTTTTATAGGTCGGTGAAAGCGGAAGAGGGTGAGACAGTGGTGTTCAGCTGGATTGAATATCCCTCACGTGAAGTGCGTGATGCGGCCAATCAGAAAATGATGTCCGATCCGCGAATGAAAGAAATGGGCGAAAACATGCCTTTTGATGGCAAAAGAATGATTTACGGCGGTTTCTCGATTCTACTCGAAGAGTAATGCGCAGGGCGCGTTGGCGCCCTGCGCATTTCTGTCACGGTCAGGCATGCGAGAGTTTACGGCCACTGCTGACACTGTATGACGGTCCGATAACCATCGTGATCTTGATACGTTTTTCCGTTTTGATCCCAATATGGGTTGAATGATTCAATCTGTACAAATCCCGCCAATACCATTTGCTGGCATGTTTGCTGCCACCTATCACGCTCGGGTAAATACAGCACCAACAGATCTTCTGATGAGGGTGAAGGGATGACCGGATGCGAAGAGCATTGTGTGAATTCCAGATGCCAGGGCAGATCTGCTTTTCCCAGCATCACGCCATTGAAGCCTTGGTGGTCTTCAAAGGCGCCAATCACATCCAGTTCCAATCCTGATTGATAAAGTTCACGACTGCGCTCCAGTTGTGAAACCGGTCGCGCTACGCGTAGGGTAAGTGTTGCCACAAGTTGATCTCCATAACGATTGTGATTAGTCCTGTCACTCATACTGTAGCGGCGACAAAAGAGTGATGGCGCAATGCGTGCGCATTGTGTAATTACGTGGCTAAATCGTCGATTTAAATGATGGAAGTCTGGGAAATGACCTTCATCACATCATAATCAAATGAAATAGGCTTCTGTTTGGATCGCAAGATTATAATCAGTACAATAAATACCAAATCAACAAGGAGTTAGCATGCTGGATATCATTCATTTCCCCCTGTTTCTCGTTTCGGTATTCCTTTTGTGTATCACGCCGGGCCCGGACCTCGCGTATGTGGTCGGGCAAAGCGTGGCCAATGGGCGACGGAGCGGCGTGATATCTGCGAGCGGTGTGGCGCTCGGCAGCTGTACTCATGCGTTGGCCAGTGCAATAGGCTTAACGGCGTTAATTACCGCCTCGCCGATGTTATTTACAGTGATTAAATATATTGGGGCTGCTTATCTTATTTATTTAGGTAGCAAGATGGTGTGGGAAACGTTTATCACCAAACCACAGGAATGTAGCTCACAGAATCAGGTGCCACGCTCCAATACGCGTAATCTTTTAGTACGCGGTTTTATTACCTCTATCACTAATCCCAAAGTGTTATTGTTTTTCATTTCTTTCTTCCCGCAATTCGTGGTGGTAGATGGTCACTATCATGCGAGTTCCTTCCTGCTGTTGGGACTGACATACGCGGTGATTGGGCTGATCACTGATGTGACGTTTGCCCTGCTGGCGGGCGGTGCTGCGAGTGCAGTATCGCGCAACATTACCCTACAAAAGCTGTTAGATCGTATCGTCGGTATGACATTCATAGGCCTGGGAATTCGCCTGGCCCTGACCCGACGTTAAAATTCAGAAGAGACAGCAAGTCTGATGATTGGCGATAGCGACTTAATCGGGTAACGTGAAGTGTCTTACGTTACCTACAAAATAATGACCGCACGCTAAGTTGCAGGAGGGCTCGTTCATGGCCGTTAATCGCAATATCATCGGCATCGTCAGCGATGAATTCACCAACCCCAATACCGTCACGATGCTGAATGAAATGACGCGCCAGTTAAATGCGCGTGGTTTAGTGACGCTGTTGCTGAATGTTGATTCAGCAGAAAACTATCAACGTATGTTGCAGAATGCCGCATCTCTGCCGCTGGCGGGGTTGGTGTTTCTGACATCCCTGTTTGAGGATGAATTGCATACCGCAGCAAAACTACTGCCTGACGTGGCGACGGTGCATTTAAGCCAGAGCCGTGAAGCAGGTGCTGAGGTCGTGATGGCTGATGGTTTCGATGCGGGCGCCGAGATGGGGTTATTGTTACTGTCTCAAGGACATCAGCGCTTTGGTTTTATGCACAGCCAGCAGCACGCCGATCCCGCGCGTCAAATGTCAGGCCTGGTGTCCAGTCTCGAGGCAGAACACAAAACGCTGAACATTCAGCTGGTGGCCGGGGCTAACGATCGTGAACTGGCTTATCAGGCCATGATGGCCTACCTGAAGAAAACCCGTGCAGCGGAGCGCATTAATGCACTGTTCTGCGAAAGTGATGTGCTGGCCTTTGGTGCATTGCAGGCAGTGCGCGATTTTGGCCAGGGCGCACATGTGGCGGTCGTAGGCTTTGACGATGTGGATGAAGCGCGCGCCTCAACCTGGCATCTGACCAGTTGGGCACAGCGTCGTGATTTACTGGTCAACGAAGCACTGAATCGCTTACTGGAAAACCGTGCTGATACAGGCAACGCCTGGCAGCAGGGTGAGTTGCAGGTGCGCCACTCCCATCACGGTAAATATGTGCCGGGTGAAATGTCGCAGTGCGGTTGTGCGATTCGACACTAATTTTATTGGGTCGCCACGCGGGCGACCCGCTGCAATCAATTCCCTAAACGCCCGACCAGGCTTGCAGAACCCAGCGCGTGACCTTTCAATTTTGCGACTAACTCATTGTGACTGAGCCCTGCGGGTAAACTGCCTTTCGCAAGATCGGTCGCCACCAGCACAAAGTTGTAGTGGTGATAGCCCGCGCCCGCGGGCGGACAGGGGCCATAATAGCTTTGGGTGCCGGGCGTATTAGTGCCATAGCTAAAGTCTCCCCCTTTGCTTAACTCACCCTGCTGAAATTTATTACGCGTAGCATCAATGTTGTATGCCAGCATATGCGTCACTCCCATGCCTTTGGCACCAGCCGGATCGGTCAGCAGTAGCACATAACTTTGGGTGCCGATGGGCGGGTTGGCCCAGTTCAGTGCGGGCGACAGGTTTTCGCCGCTGCAGGAGAGATTGTTCTTATCATTGCCACCCAATGCTTTCTTCATCACGCCGTTATCGGCAAAGTCTGCTGACTTAAGCGAAAACGCCGCCGCATGGGCAAACAGTGGCAGGCTGCTTAAGCAGAGTAGGGTGATTAACTTCTTCATTATTGCTCCTCAACAAGGACGGGTTATGCGTGCGACAGTCGATCCCACGCGTGAAAATTAGCGCTGGGCTAGCGTCTTTGGCTGACGCGAACTGCGCGCCGAATAGAGCACGACGATGGCGGAAAACAGGGCAAATGCGGCAGCACACAACAACATGCTGGCAAATCCATCGGCGTAGCTGGTAATGATGAGTGGGTGTAACGAGACCTGATGAACGGCGTCATACATTGCCAGTGCATGGCTGAAATCACCGGCGATAACCCGTGCGCTAAAACCGGGTAGAAGGGGCAACTGCGCGTGTAGCATGGCTGATTGTAAATGCCACTGTGTGCTGGCCGCCAGAATCGCGCCCAGCGTGGCAAATCCTAACAAAATGCCGGAAAAACGGGCTGTGGTGCTGATACCCGATGCCATTCCTGCTTGTTGCGGAGGCACGGTTGCCATAATCGCCTTTTGGGTTTCGCCATTGAGCAGCCCACCGCCGCTGCCGAGTATGGCCATACCCGCCAGGCTCAGCAGCAAATGGTGATGGAATACGGCAGTCGCAATCACCATGTTGCCAAAGGAAACAGTGACCAGACCAAGCGCCAGTAAAGTGGCGGCATGCAGGCGTTTGCCGAGCCAGCGCGCCACAACAGGAAACAGCAGCATTGCCAAAGCGAAAGGCAGCATACCCACCCCGGCCATTAACGGCGTCATTTCCTCAACATTCTGTAATAACAGCGGCAGCAATGAGGTCATCACTTGCGCGGTGGCAGCGTAAGCAAACATCGCTAATACTGCGCCAATAAAGGGGAACGAGCGGAAAAGTTGCAGATTCAACATCGGCCTGCTTTTGCCACTTTCTACGCGAATAAACAGGCCAAACCACAACGCGCTGAGACACAATCTGCCCACCACCTCACGGCTCACCCAACCATGTTGCGGCGCTAATATTAATGCCCAGGTCAAACAGAACATGCCTGCAATAAAGAGCGCGATGCCGGGTAAATCGAGTTTACCCGCGTGTTCATGCCTGGATTCCTCAATGTGGCGGGTGACGGCCAGCATTAGCAGGGCACAAATGGGAATATTGACAAAAAATGTCCAGCGCCAGCCAAGCAACGAACTGATCATGCCGCCAGCCAACGGTGCCAGCACCATGGTCAATCCCATCACACCGCCCCAAATCGCCCATGCCCGGTTACGAGCCTGACTATCACGAAAGCTGTGCGCGATAATTGCCAGCGCTGGCGCCAGCAGAAATGCGGAGCCCATACCTTGAACCGCACGGGCAATATTGAGTGCTAAAACGCTGGTCGCCATGCCACAGGCGAGTGAGGCCAGCGCAAACAGTAAGATGCCGCCGAGGAAGAGACGGCGCCGGCCAAATTTGTCTGCCAGCGACCCAGCCGGCAAAAGAAGTGAAGAAAAGCTCAGCACGTAAGCGCCAATAACCCATTCCATGTCTGCAAAAGAAGCATGCAGACCTTTAGCGATGGTCGGCAACATGACGCCAACGATATTGGTGTCGATTACCGTCAATGCGCACCCGGTTGAGGCGACGAGTAAAACACGATTCAGATGGCGATGGTCGAGCGCGATGGTAGCAGTGGACATCTTTTCTCCCGCGAGCAAGGTGGTGAATGCACTACAGCTTGAATCCATCAATGAAGTCATTCAATAAACCGCACTGGAGTTATTGTTAGGTAAAACCTAACAACATTTTTATTGATGGAGTTTTGATTTCAGGTAATGATCGACAGGCTCATCACCCAAGATAAGTAGGAGTTAAAACGTGGAATTGCGCCATCTACGCTATTTTCTGGAATTGGCAAAAACGCTGCATTATGGCGTGGCGGCAGAGAATCTTAATATATCCACGCCGACGCTGTCGGTGCAGATTAATCAATTGGAAGAAGAGTTAGGTGCGCCGTTATTTTACCGTACTCAACGTAAAGTCGAGTTGACGCAGATTGGCGAAATTTTCCAACAGGAGGCGCACGAGACGCTACAACATGCGGAACAGGCCAAAGCCCGAGTGCGCAGTGCCGCACGCTGCGAACGCGGCTATATCCGCGTGGGCTATGTGGCATCCGCACTATTATCAGGCATTTTAACCCGGTTATTGACGTGCTTTAGCGCCAGCGCGCCTGATATCTCAATCAATGCACGTGAATCAGTCATGGATACCCTGGCCACTCAGGTCAGTGAACGTACTATTGATGTTGCCTTTGTGCGCGGTCCTGTGCCGTTGCCTGCCGATGTCGGATACATTGAAGTCGAGCAAGATCATTTCGCATTGGCGCTGCCGGATAATCACCCGTTGGTTGCGCAGGAACAACCCATCGAACCTGCGCAACTTAAAGGGGAAACCTTTATTTTGCCCGAACAAGTGTCTGGCACCGTTACCTTTGCCCAGCGTGGTGGTTTTATTCTTAGCCGTAGCTGGTCGGCGGGCAGTTTAAATGAAGTGCTGGCAAATATCGCTTTAGGTAACGGTGTCGCGGTAATACCGGCTATTCTTGTAACCCAATTAAAATTAACGGGCATCACTTATCGCGAAATACCCGGTGCCGTTATTCCTTCATCCATCTGGTTCTTATATCGTAAACGCGAACGGACTCCCGCAGTGAATAAGTTGGTGCGCATGGTTGAACGAATCGCCTGACTATTTTATTTGCAACGTCGCAACGCGATCTTTCAATGCGCGCTCAATCGCCTTGCGGTGATAGGGTGACATTTTCCGCCACTCCTGTGCCTCTTTACGCGTACGGCCGCAGGCACGACACCAGCCATTTTTTCCTTCAAAAATACAGACATCAGTACAAGGCGATTTTACAGACATGGAAATAATTCCTTATTGGGTGAGGCCACTGTAGCCATGGAACATCATATAGACGCCCACGATGGCAATGAGGGCTCCTGAGAAGTAAGGCGCGCGGCGTGCAATATTGGCGAAACCTTTCCATCGACGGGATACATGCCGAACACTAAGCGCCGCACCTACGCCGACGGTAACCAGCGTAAGCGCCAGGCCGATGCTGAAGCAGACCACCAGCGCCGCACCAAGACTGAACTGCTTAACCTGCAGACAGAGAAGGAGGACCGTGATCGCTGCGGGGCAGGGAATGAGTCCCCCCGTCAGACCGAAGAGAAGAATGTGCAGATTGCTTATTTCACGGCCATCAAAGCGTCGGCGGATGTCTTCCGCGTGCGCGCGCTCGTGTGCATCCTGATATTCTTGAGAACCTTCCGCGAACCTGGCCAATTCGCCATGATGTCCATGTTCATGATGATGCCCGTGCTCATGATGATGCCCATGCGTTTGGTCATGATCGTGGTGCTGATGCCACGCTTGTGCTTCAGACCAGGTACGCCAGATCATCCAGACGGCTGTTGCAATGATAATGAGACCCGAGATCAACTGCAGCCAGGGTTCGGCAGCTTCGGCGGTAAACTGCCGACTGATATACATCCCGCCCATCGCAATCAGCCATACCACCGCAGTGTGGGAAAATGTGGCTGCCAGACCCAGCATCACCGCCTGGCGAACACTGCCACGGATGGCGACGATAAATGCCGCCATCATCGTCTTAGAGTGGCCCGGCTCCAGTCCGTGCAACGCCCCAAGCAAGATGGCGCTGGGGATAAACAGCAACGCGCTAGACGTGCCCTGGCTAAGCAGGGCAGCGAAATCATTCATGGTGTGCATCTCGTGTCGTGATAAGTTGAAAGCGGCATTGCAGTGCCGTAAAATCAAAAAATTCAAAGAAAATATACTATACCCCAGTATACATTAAGATCAACAGGAGCCGAGAATGGGCCATACACTCAAGCATCAGAAAAGCCTGTTAACCCGCGTACGTCGTATTAAAGGGCAGGCAGCTTCGCTCGAGACCGCACTGGAATCAGGTGAGGAGTGCCTAAAAGTGTTGCAGCAGGTAGCAGCGGTACGCGGGGCAGTTAATGGTCTGATGGCAGAACTGCTGGAGGGGCATATCAAAGAGCACCTGATGAATGAATCTGCCACTGAAGCGGAGCGCAGTCAGGATTTGGAAGAGATTGTCAGCGTTATTCGTTCATATCTGAAGTAGGAGCAAACCATGCTGTGGCTCATCGTAAAATACGCTATCACGGCGGGCATGGTGGTGCTGATTTCTGAAGTGGCGAAACGCAGTGACCGTCTCGGAGGGTTGATTGCGGCGCTGCCATTAGTGACGGTATTGGTGCTGATCTGGATGAAGCTGGAAGGTCAGAGCCAGGCAAAGATCGCCAGCCACGCCTGGTATACCTTCTGGTACGTGGTGCCAACCCTGCCGA
Source organism: Pantoea sp. BL1 (assembly GCF_000963985.1). Classification (NCBI taxonomy): domain Bacteria; kingdom Pseudomonadati; phylum Pseudomonadota; class Gammaproteobacteria; order Enterobacterales; family Erwiniaceae; genus Pantoea; species Pantoea sp. BL1. The sequence goes on from NZ_JZRH01000012.1 coordinate 21,376, forward strand.
TGTTTGTCGCCTTTCCATTTCTCTATCAGCGCTGGGGATTTTGGCCCACGCTGGTGGCGAGTTGCCTGTTAACTATCGTGCTTTTTGTCCTGTGGGCAACGTTGCTAAAGCGCTTTGGCATACAGTTGATGTAGTCTGATTTTTCCTGATTTTTTATGCCTGTTCCCGTTTTCTTTACGCCTTTTTTATATGGCGAGCGGTTTAATCAGAGCATCGCCGGATGCCAGGGCATAATCAGGAGAGAGTATGAGCGGCCTCATTCTCGTATCACACAATCAGCATCAATCATCGACGCTCGCTTCTATTTACGATCGCATCCTGACGCGGCGTGGCGGATTGTGGATCAGTTGGGACGGTAAAAAAGCACCGCCGACTTCGGAAATCACCCGTGGTCTGTCATTCCGACATGGCAACGATTACGACACACTCAGCTTCCCATTAACGCGTAGTGAACGGGAAGAGGGGTATCAGGGGTATGTCCATCAGGGGTTATGGCCGGTATTCCATCAACGGCCCGACCTCGCGCATTTCACACCACAAAGCATGCACAGCTATCGCCAGCTCAATGAGGTGTATGCACGTGCTATCGCGGAATATGCGATGCCTGATGATGCGATCTGGATTCAGGATTACCATTTTATCCCCGTGGCAAAAATGCTGCGCGATGCCGGGTTAACCCAGCGCATTGGCCTGTTTTTCCACCAACCGTTTCCGTCGGGGCAGATGTTTGAAGCGATCCCCGACTGGCGCTGGCTGGTGGAATCGCTGTTATGCTGCGATGTGCTGGGATTTCAGACCGCGCAGGATATGAATAACTTCCTGTTGTGGATTGAAAGCGAGTTCCGCGCAGAACGCATGGGTAAAAGCCTGTTTCGTATTCATGGTCGTCTGATTTCGACCGGTGTCTTCCCGGTTGGCATCGATTTGAATGATGTGCTGGCGCTGCAGGAGAGCAACAGCTGCCAGTTTATGGAGCAGCAGTGTCGGGAGCGACTGCCGGAAAATAGCATTCTCAGTGGCGGCCATCTTGATGACAGCGCTGGCTTACCTTATCGCATCAGTGCTATCGAAGTGTTGTTGCGTCAACACAGTCATTATGTGGGTAACGTCATGCTGTTGCAGTTGGCTTCATCCGCCAGCGGTCATGCGCACCGTCAACAGGAAATCAGCCACGATCTTGAAAATATCTGCGGGGAAGTCAATGGCGTACACGGGATGCTCAACTGGTATCCCGTTAGCTATCTTAACCATCACTACAGCCGCGAAGAGTTAGCCGGAGTGTACCGTGCGTCGCGCGTGGCGTTGGTGACGCCACTCATGGCAGGGATGAGTTTAATGGCAAAAATGTACGCCGCACTGCAAGACCCTGCGAATCCCGGCGTGTTGATCCTTTCACAATTTGCGGGTGCCGCCGAGCATATGGACGGCGCACTGATCGTTAACCCCTACGATCCGGATGCCATTGCCGATGCGATCCATACCGCCCTAAAATTACCGCTCAGAGAACGACAAAACCGGCATGCGCGGCTGATGAAAAACATCCATCTGTATGATTGTCATTGGTGGGCAGATCGCTTTATCTCGCGCTTAATGAATGAGGAGGGAGAATCCAGCACCCAGTTTTATCAAAGTATTGTGCCCGGTGCAGGATTCAGCGTGCGGGCGCGCTACTGAGGTCAGGGCGCGGTATTGACCGCGCCCAAACATTTAAAATAGTGCGTCAGCCGTTGCCGCCAGTTGGGCAAACGGACCCGATAGCGTTTGGTTGTGATGGGCAATGATCTGGGATGCGCTAATCTGCCCGTTGTCTGTCGTGCTATGTGCATCGCTGATTAATACCACGCGAAAGCCTAAATCCGCCGCTGCCCGACAAGTCGTATCCACGCAATATTCTGTTTTCATACCACAAATCACCAATTCTTCAATTCCGGCAAGTTGTAGCGAAGCCAAAAGCGTCGTGCCACGGAAACAGTTGGGGTAGCGCTTCACAAACACACCATCCGACCCGGCATCTATCGCCAACTGTGGAATAAGCTGTGTGAGCGGACTGCTCTCGGCAAGAGGTGATCCCTCCGGTCCGGTATGGCGGGCAGCAAAGATCGGGGCTTTTGCGTCGCGTGCTCGGGCAATCAACGTGTTGATATTGTTCAGCAGAGTTTCAGCGGCAAATGGCTGCTGCGGCGCAAAAAACAAGCCGTGCTGCATATCGACAATCAATAGCGCTTTTTTACCTGGGGATGTCATGGTGTGTCTCCTTTCACTGGGTGATGAACGGAGACGATCCCCGTCCATTGGCTGACGGGTTGAGGATTCTGTACGCTTACGTTTTCGCTATAGATACACTCACGCCGCCGACGAATGCGGTGGTGGTGGTCACTGTGGTCAACGTAATGAACCAAGGCATCATCGGCTCGCGGCAGATTGGGGAATAAATCTGACGTTAGCACAACATCGTACAAAATCCCTGCGGTTTTTATCTGCTGAAAGAAAAAGGCGCTAAAGTTCGCGATAACCCATTTATAAAGGAAAAATCTTGATGGAATTTGACTCTATTGATGCAGTTCGTGAAGAAATTGATCAATTGGATCATCAACTGGTGGCTCTGATTGCTCGGCGTGGAGAGTGTGTTAAGGCCGCTGCACAGTTTAAACAAGACCGTGCAGCGGTGCGCGCCCCCGACCGTGTCCAACAGGTGATTGATAAAGTAAGAGGTCAGGCAAAAGCGCAGGGGTTATCCGAGGAAATTATTGAGCAGGTTTACCGTGCGATGATTGCAGCCTTTATCGATTATGAGCTACAACAGCATCGTTGTTTGCAGGAAAAGTGAGCCGCCGCAGCAAAAGAAAAGGCTGGAATGGATAACCATTGCAGCCTTGAGTAACGTGAATTGATTAACACGTTGAGGCCCTGAGGCCTTTTTTAATGTTGTGTGTCTTTGCCCGTATTATCGCGATTGCGAAAAATGTGTGTGACGTTGTTAGTATCTTTTAGCGTGACGCCTTCGGTGTTGGATGATTGCATGTTGTTCATCACTTCTGCCATGGCGCGCTGCAGTGCTTTTTGGCGGGTTGAATTAGATTCCATTGACGCCATAAAACGCAGCTTATCCAACAGGGCGCTATTGGTGACGGGCCCCGCTTTTTGCAACAGTTGCAACACGGCATCGCCCATGACGATATCTGTTAATCTTTCATCATCACTTCTGTTCATACACGTTCTCTGTTGACCGCAACAGACCTGCGACAGGTAACAAAGTGGATTCAGTCTAACGTGAAATGACCTATGAGGCGGAAGCCACTTTGTCCGATGTCAGGTCGGTGCGCATGTTCTCAGGGTTATCGTTCGGAGGTAAACATCAGGCCAATAAGCTGTTGCAAATGCAGTTCTTCTTCCGGGCTATTGGCTTGCTCCAGCCGGCAAATAAGCTTGGTGCACAATGTCTTGCGGCTCAGCGAACGTCCTGATCGCAGTATCTCCACCACTATTTTCCCCAAGGTTTCCTGCTGAGAAGGCAGAGAGGCTTCATTAAAGTAACGTGTAATCGCATCCAACGTTGATGAGAGGTTTTTATCCTGACGCATGGTTCCATCCTCCAGGTTAACTAATGAGCACAAGGCCCAATAAAGTTATACAAAGAAAAGCCTGTTGTACAGGAATATGGCCAAACATTAGGAAGGCTGTTTTTGCGAAAAGTGCTAGTCCATTAATTACAGATGCTTATATAAAAGTCGCAGTTTTGAGCATCATGAAAAATCATTTTTGCTAAAAACACGGTGTTGAGTGAAGGTGTGATACTCAGTATCATAGTTTTTGTATGTGGGGACAAGGAGCGTCCTAATCGAATCACAGTAAGGAGACGTCATGGCAATTTATGTGTTAAAGCCATTCGATAGAAACACGAAAACTGAGGGTCTTGACGACGGCAGGTTATGCACTGCAGCGTCAGAGGTTATTGCGGGCCAGTATGAAGCTAATCTGGGCGGTGGGGTATATAAGAAACGCATTCCTTTGGGCAAAGGTAAAAGTAGCGGAGCAAGAGCTGTCATAGCTTTCAAAATGGGTAAACACCTCTTTTTCGTTAACGGTTATGCTAAATCAACCGTGAAAAGCACAACGCGAGAAATGGCAGAATCTGATCTCATACTTTATAAGCAGCTTGCTAAAGAGTTGTTCAATCTCACTGCAGATCAGGCAACGCAGGCTATCAATATGGGGAAAATGCGAGAGGTAAAATGTGATGGTTAATCACCTCAAGGATCTTCAAGAAATCGCGCATGATTTTAATGAAATTGGCGCGGTCTCCGATGAGCTAAAAGAAAAAATCGACTCAAGGGTAAGATTGCGTGAGTTACGTGCGGCACTTCCTGTTCTGCCTATGATGTCAGGTCAAGCGATTAGGCAACTGCGTGAGCGTTTGGGGCTGAGCCAAGCCATGCTGGCTGCTTGCGTTGGAATGTCAGTAGCAACGGTGATCAAATGGGAACGCGAAGAAAAAAAACCTAACGGTGCTGCGATCCGTTTACTTAACATCATGGATCGTAAAGGTCTAAGTGTTCTTCAGTGATAATGAAGCCCCTTCATCATGGGGCTTCATTGTTTCACGTGCGCCAACTTTATTTTCTGGCCCACCCGCTGTCTTTTATGCTGACAATACCGCTACTCCCCATCGGTAGAACGTGTCAGCGCCTCCCACGCTTCAATTTCTGCACGCATCGCCGCCAGTTTATCCTGGACTAGCTTCAATGCATCGCTACCCAGCAGCAAATGCGCAGGTGGGTTATCGCTTTCAATGATAGCCAGCATCGCGCGGGCGGCTTTTTGTGGGTCGCCTAACTGCTTACCACTTTTCTCCTCGCGTGCCTGACGAATAGGATCGAAGAGCGCGTCATAATCGCTGATGCTGCGTGCGCTGCGCACCATGGAACGGCCAGCCCAATCAGTACGGAATGAGCCCGGAGCAACAGCGGTGACATGAATATTGAAGGGCGCAAGTTCTTTACTCAGGGTTTCTGAAATACCTTCCAGCGCAAACTTACTGCCACAGTAATAGCTAATGCCTGGCATGGTGATAAATCCGCCCATCGACGTGATGTTAAGGATATGCCCACGACGGCGTTTGCGCATGAAAGGCAATACCGCTTTGGTTATCGCCACGGCACCGAACACATTGACGTCGAACTGGCGGCGCATTTCCTCCAGTGAAGACTCCTCCATAATTCCTTCGTGTCCATAACCCGCGTTGTTCACCAGAACATCAATCGGACCTTGCTGGTCCTCAATGTCAGCAATAAGCGCATCAATAGCGGTGAAATGGGTGACATCCAATTCAAAAGCCAGCGCGTTTTGCCCATGAAGCTCTTCAAACGCCGCTTTTGCTTCGGCATTTCTCACTGTACCGATCACACGATAGCCGTTTACTAAGGCCTCCTGCGCCAGTGCTCGGCCAAATCCGCTGCTGACACCGGTAATCAAAAGGGTTTTAGAAGGTGACATCGTTTTCTCCCGACATGAATGATGCATGCATAATATTCTCTGGAAGTCAGTGCTATAAGGCCGTATCTTCTGTTTTTATTGCCTAATCTTATGACTGAGGAGGGCTGGTGGTAGAACCAGATGTGCAAACGCGCACGGTGGAATTGCTCAAAAATCTCGCCCCGCGCGAGGGTTACAACCTGACGGCACTCTCTGATGTGCGCATTTTGCGTTCAGATCGTCCATTAGCGCGCACGCCAGTGCTTTACGATCCCGGAATTGTGATTGTCTGTCAGGGCAGCAAACGTGGATTTTTCGGTGATCAGGTTTATCTCTACGATGAGCAACATTATCTGGCGGTTTCTGTGCCGGTTCCCTTTACCATGGAAACCGCGGCGAGCGCAGAACACCCGCTGCTGGCGATCTACATGCACCTTGATTTCAGTGTGGCGACAGCATTGTTGCTGGAATTAGAGCAGCAAGTGCCTTTCACGGCGAAAGCGGCGCAAAGCATGATGTCGAGTCCCATGGATCAGCCGCTTCGTGATTCAGTGCTACGTTTTCTGACGGCCCTGAGTCATCCTTTGGATGCACAGATCCTCGGCCCTGCACTGGTGCGTGAACTCTATTATCGTGTGTTGACGGGTGCACAAGGTCAGGCACTGCGTGCCGCTCTGACACTGCAGGGGCAATTTGGCAAGGTGGGCAAAGCGCTGCGCCATATTCATGCCAGCTATGCGCAGACGCTCAATCTCGCGCAGTTGGCGGGAGAGGCAGGCATGAGCGTGCCGACGTTCAGCGCGCATTTTAAAACCATCACGCAGCAGTCACCGATGCAATACGTGAAATCGGTCCGCCTGCATCAGGCGCGTATGCTGATGGTGCGTCAGGAGATGACGGCGGCGGCGGCAAGTCATGCGGTGGGCTACGAAAGTGCCTCGCAATTTAACCGTGAATTTAAACGTCTGTTCGGGCTGCCTCCGGCGGAGGAGATCAAACGCATGCAGCGCAATTTCGCGGTGCCGCCTGCACAACAACCTGCTGTGTTTGTCTCTTCGCATTAAGGCTCATATTGCCGGCTTCAGCACCAATACCGCATAGCGGCAAATGTCATCGGTAGCATTACTAAACACGCAATCTGTGGGATCGCCCAACTCCAGGCAATCACCCACATTCATTTCAAACAGATTATCGCCTTCCTGAAAACGTAAAGTGCCTTCCAGCACCCAAATTAACTGGCGACGTGAAAGGTAGGAAATTGCTGGCATGGGCACATCAGTATGCGGCGGCAGTTCTACACTCACGACATCCAACGGAATTTCGCCAGGCGAGACATGGCGACGAATGTAGCCGGTTTCTGGATCTTGCCACACAGGTTGCTGTGCATGACGCAGCAATGTACCCGCTTGCACCTCGGTGAGCGCGATCAGCTGTGACATGCTCATCGCGAATGAACCGGCGAGGCGCGCCAGTGAAGTCGCAGTAGGGCTACTTTCACCTCGCTCTATTTTATGAATCATCGCCCGTGAAACACCGGATTGTTCTGCCAGGTCGGTTAACGACCAGCCGCGCTTTTCTCGTTCGATTTTAATGTTCTGACCAATGCGCGCATTGATGTCATCTTCTTTACTGGACAATTCATCTAACATAATGGATAACTACGATAGTAAACGAATCATCCACTATAGTGACGAGGCGCAAATCATGCAAATACGAGCAGCAGAAGAGGGCGATGCCGGGGCGATCGCGGAGATCTACAACGACGCAGTGCTCAACACCACCGCGATTTGGAATGAGAATACCGTGGATATTGCTAACCGCATCCAGTGGATAGCTGCACGCCAGGCCGCTGGGTTTCCGGTATTGGTGGCGGTTGAGGAGCAAGCCGTCATTGGCTACGCCTCCTATGGTGACTGGCGTCCCTGGGACGGTTATCGTCATACTGTGGAGCATTCAGTCTATGTCCATAAAAACGGGCGCAGCAAAGGGGTGGGTGGCATGCTCATGGTCGCTTTGATTGAGCGGGCGCGCGAGCAGGGCAAACACATGATGATTGCCGGGATTGAGTCAGAGAACAGCGCTTCAATCGCGCTGCACAATAAGCTGGGTTTCAGTGATGGCGGCAGATTAAATCAGGTAGGCTGCAAATTTGGCCGTTGGCTCGACCTGACCTTTTTGCAGCTTCAGCTTGATGCAAGGCCGCAGCCTTAAGTTAGACATTCTGAAAAACGCAGTATGACTTATGCGACGCGCATCGGATAAATGCACGCGTAGAGTCTGCGGCATTTATTCCCACTTAAACCTCAACACGATGCTATATAAATGATAACGATTATCATCAATTGCTTTGTGCTGAGGTCAGGATGCAACCAACAGAACTCACCGCCGACTGCTGTATCGTCGGCGGCGGTCCAGCAGGATTAATGCTGGGTTATTTACTAGCGAGATCAGGATTAAGCGTCGTGGTGATTGAAAAACATCCCGACTTCCTGCGCGATTTTCGTGGCGATACCATCCATCCCTCGACTTTAGAGGTCATGCGCCATCTCGGGTTGCTGGATGAGCTACTGACCTTACCGCATCAGAGAGCCGAAAAATTACAGGCAGAAGTAGCCGGTCAGGAGATCACGATGGCTGATTTCTCGCGCTTGCCGGTGCAGTGCCGCTTTATTGCTTTTATGCCGCAATGGGATTTCCTCAATTTTCTCGCGAGCAAAGCGGCCGCTTTTCCCGGCTTAACGCTCTTACAATCCACCGCTTTTGATGATTTGATTTATGCAGAGGGTGTGGTGTCGGGTGTTAAGACGTTACAGGGTAACGAGACGCGCATCATTCATACCTCATTGGTGATTGGCGCGGATGGGCGTAACTCGCAGGTACGTGCCAAAGCCGGATTGCAGAGTAAAAGCTTTGGCTCATCCCGTGATGTGCTGTGGTTCCGGCTGGACAAACAGGAAACCGATCCCGAATGGGGTATGGGTCATAAAGGGCCAAAGCAGAATTTCATTGTGATTGATCGTAGTGACTACTGGCAGTGCGGCTATACCATCCAAAAAGGAGAGTTTGACGCGTTAAAGCTCGCCGGTCTGGAGACGCTAAAACAGGCTATCGCTGAAGTGGCCCCCTTCAGTGTTGAGCGCATGGCGGAGCTCGACGGTTGGGATCAATTGAAGCTGTTGTCGATTCGCATCGACCGGCTGGATCAGTGGATGAAGCCCGGCGTGCTGTGCATTGGTGATGCCGCCCATGCGATGTCGCCGATTGGCGGCGTTGGCGTCAATCTGGCGATTCAGGATGCGGTGGCAGCGGCCAATTGCCTGACTCTTCCACTGAAAAAAGGTCATGTCACAGTACGTGACCTGCAGAAAGTGCAACAGCGCCGACAGTTTCCCACTGTTGCCACACAATTCCTGCAAATTAAAATGAGCAGTAATAAACGTAAGCGCACTACGCCGAGTAAAGTGCCGCAGATGATCAGCCGTTTCCCGTTCTTGCGCCATCTGTTTGGTCGTTTAATTGGCTTGGGGTTTAGAACTGAAAGACCAGAACATCTCAATTAGAAAGTTTGGCTTTCTAATCCTGAAAGCCTTCTTCCATTTATCCCGATGCTTTCAGCGGCAACAATAGATTCACAGCAGCAGACAGCAGTGGGTTGTCTGCTAAACCTCATCAAATAGCAGGTGCGCAGAAGCGAATTGCTTGTCATTTGTAACACTCCATTAACCTTGCAATGGTTTTTTGATGATTTTTTCTAATGATTTTTAGGGCTGAAATAACCTCTTTGTGCCTTATATTCATTTGGATGCGTGCCAGAACCTCAATATTTAATCAACGGTTTGCTTATTTTAACCAGTTGATGAAATTAGTTTCTATCCTCGATTAAATCCTCAATTTGAACCGACCTGCACACTGTTACATCGCAATACCACAGTTTCACTATGGTTAATGGGCTCTATTAAGACCATAAGAAACTGAGGAAACAACAGGTATGAAATTAGAAAACTTATCTCGTCGAACCTTCATGGCATTTGCAGCGGGTGGCACCGTGGCGTTGGCAGCGGGTAAAGTTCATGCCCACGATGCAACAGTGGCCACTCACCCAGCAAACGATCCCCACCATCCCCGCGACCCCGGTCCACACGATCCTATTCGTGAAGGGCTCAATCCCGATATTGTCGATCCACCCGCAACAGACAGCGGTACGTTACCGAATCTGCGCTTCTCATTCAGCGATGCGCATGTACGCAAAGGTAGCGGAGGGTGGACGCGGCAGGTGACACAACGCGAATTAGGGATTTCCACCACCATCGCAGGTGTAGATATGCGGCTTGATAATGGTGGCATTCGTGAACTGCACTGGCATAAAGAGGGCGAGTGGGCGTACATGCTCTACGGCAATGCACGTATCACTGCACTGGACACCCAGGGTGGATGGTTTGTGGATGATGTTGGCGTGGGTGACCTGTGGTACTTCCCGCCTGGCGTACCGCACTCTATCCAGGGGCTCGGTCCCGACGGTTGTGAGTTTTTACTGGCCTTTGATAACGGTAACTTTGATGAGGACAGCACTTTCCTGCTTAGCGATTGGTTTAAACACATTCCGCCTGAAGTGCTCGCCAAGAATTTTGGCGTCTCAGCGGACGTTTTCAACACGCTGCCATCACCGGCCGACGAGTATATTTTTGCCGGGAAAGCGCCGGAAGGCGAGGCTTCAGCTGCTGTGAAAGGTGGTGTGAAATCTGCGCTGAATTTCTCACATAAAATGCTGGCTCAAAAACCGATCTCACTTCCAGGTGGCACGGTACGCATCACCGATACCAGCAATTTCCCCATATCAAAAACCGTCGCCGCTGCATTGGTGGAACTTGAGCCTGGCGCTATGCGGGAATTGCATTGGCATCCAAACAACGATGAGTGGCAATACTATCTGGAAGGTGAAGGACGCATGGGCGTGTTTGCCTCATCGGGGCAGGCGCGGACCTTCGATTTCCGCGCGGGTGATGTTGGCTATGTTCCTTTCGCCATGGGGCATTACATTGAAAATATCGGCGATAAGCCGCTGCGGTTTTTAGAATTATTTAAAAGCGATTACTACGCGGATATTTCATTGAATCAATGGTTGGCCAGTACGCCAGCAGATTTGGTGCGGCAGCATCTGCATCTGGATGACAAATTTATGCAGGCACTGCAGTTTGCTAAGCATCCGGTGGTGAAATAGCATGGAAAGCGCGTCGTGGGAGCGGCGCGCTGCAAGGGTTTAATGTCTTAAACGATAGATATCAGCAAAGTACAGATAGCCTTTCCTGGCGCGCATCTCGTTCAGCCGTGTTTTTTCACTCTCGGTCAGAATGGCGCTGTCCAGCAGTTCATCGACAAAAGCGTCCCGGACATGGACTTCCATATACCAGTCACCGGTGTAACAATTCTTCCAGGCACCTTTATCAATGTCCTTCGCGTTGTACGACGGATTAACATGGAAGAAGAAGAAGAAATTACACACCGCAAATATCAGGATGCAGACCACATATTCGATGGTGCCGAAAGAGTCGGAGTACAACAGCAGCGCCATGGTAAGAACAAACAGTATCCACATCAGGCTGAATAAACCGGGATAATTTTTGATAAAGGAGATATCAAAGTAGGGGCGGTCATTACGCTGCTCTTCTACGTTGATTCTATCCAGCTCGGTTTGTAGTCGCTCATCCAGTTGATTATTCATGCTTTCACCTCAGTGGTTTCCTTATCCCTACTTCGCCCGCGCGAGTCTAACAGATAACCACCACGATTTTAGCCTAACCTTGATGGTGATTAGGGGAATTATCTGTGGGGAATAGAATGGAGTATGAAAGCGTATTGGCATTCTGGTTTAACGCGCGCCATGAAAGCTATTGGTTCAACCAGAATGACGGGTTTGATGAAGCAATACGAGGTGGTTTTTATGATTGCTGGGAAGCGGCTCGTCGCGGTGAGCTATCGGCCTGGCGGAAAAACATTCGAGGGCGATTGGCCGAAATCATCGTGCTGGATCAATTCTCCCGCAATCTCCACCGGGACAGTGCTCTCGCCTGGCAGCAGGATGGCATGGCGCTATTGCTCGCGCAGGAAGCGGTGAAAATTCCGGGTTATGAGTCACTGAGCCTGGATGAAAAAGGCTTTCTCTTGATGCCCTGGATGCATGCCGAGTCTCGTATTGTCCATCAACAAGCCGAAGTGTTGTTCGGTGCGCTGAAAGGATCGTCTTACTATCAGAGTGAGTTAGAACATCGGCAGATTATCGAGGCGTTTGGTCGTTATCCACATCGTAATCAGCGCCTTAATCGTCCATCAACGCCGGAAGAGCAGGCGTTTCTAAATGAGAAGAAACGCTCATTTTATTGACTCAACATTTGCCTCTGGTAATGGAATGGGGCCTCCATGGACAAAAAAAAGCCCGCTAAGCGGGCGGGGTAATTAAACCAAGGAAAAAATTCTCGTAGGCAACGCATTGCTGTGTGTTGCGTCACTATATTAGCAACGATAAGCAACCAGTACAGAAAATGATCGATGATTAAATTTTGCTGATTTGATAAAGGTTATATTTGTGACGAGAGTGTTATTTTGATGTTTACAACTGCACGTTAAACAGGCGTTGAAGCGCCTTTTTCCCGGCTGGTGTGACATTTATCTCTCGATAGCCTGCCGTGCGGCTTAGCCATTGTTTATCAATTAGCAGACTAAGAAGTGCGGCTCTCGCTGCGCCACACCACTTATCCCACCCAGCGTGACTGACGGATGACGCTACAAAAGTTCATTGGTGAGAAGCCAGGCTGCTTGTCGGCAATGACATCGGCTTTGACATTGCCAAAGGTGGTGTCAGGCTTGTTTTTGATCCCATCGTAGAACGCCTGAATAATCTCTTCCTTGAATTGGGCAGGACGAGGATGCTGCTCTACCACGGCTTCACGCTCCGCATCGCTGAAGTGATCATAGTTGATGCCCAAGACATCCATTTCCACGCCAGCGGTGACTAACGCAATTTCTGGGGCCATAAATTGCGGAATGCCCGGAGTGGTATGCAGCGCAATCGCGGTCCAGACTTTATCGATATCGGCCTGCTCTACACCATACTGTTGCAAGAAATCGCGCGCCGCATTAGCGCCATCCACCTCAAAGCGTTTGTCGCAGCTGCAGTGTTCGTGCGTCAGTCCAACATCATGGAACATACAGCCGACATAAAGCAGCTCAGCATCCACCTTTAGATCTAAGCGGCGTCCTGCGAGTGCGGCCCAGTAATAGACGCGGCTGGAGTGGTGAAACAGCAAATCGGATTCGGTATCACGGACAAAAGTCGTCGCGTCACGGGTCATTGCAGTATCGGGAATAGTGATGCCGTTAATGGAAAATTTCATGGGAGGTTCTCCGCTCGGTTAAGTTGCAACCAGCTTAATACCGAGGCAAAATGTCTTAAATAGACTTTTAACGACCTTTTAAGACATTAAGACTTTTACAGACGGGAATAGCGCATGAATCACCATCTTGCGATTTTAGCGGTGCCGGGGGCGCAATTGCTCGATGTCTCTGGCCCGTTGGATGTGTTTGCCGAAGCTAATCGACTGCTCAATCGTACCGTTTACCAGCTGCAAGTCATGTCACTGGAAGGGGAAAACATTCGTTGTTCATCAGGTGTGCGTTTGATGGCGGATGTCACACTGCAAGATATCCAGCAAACTGACACGTTTCTGATCGCGGGAGCACCCGAGGCGCGGGATATGCAGTTAACTGCGCAGCAAACCGCACGTCTGATTGAGCTATGCCATGAAAGTCAGCGCTTTGGCTCGATTTGCACCGGAGCGCTGCTGCTGGCACAAACCGGGTTGCTGAGTGGTAAAAAAGTGACGACCCATTGGGCCTGCACTGACGCACTGGTGGAACAGGTACCGGATGCGCAGGTGGAGGCCGATGCGCTTTACATCGCAGATGGGCGATTACGTACCGCCGCTGGCGTCACGTCGGGGCTCGACCTGGCTCTGAGGTTGGTGGAAGAAGATTTGGGGCGCGAATTGGCACAGGATATCGCTGCCAATTTGGTGATGTTCTTTCAACGGCCAGTGAATCAAGGGCATTTTGTTCGCAAACAGCCACTTTCGCTGGGTGGTCGCAGTGCGTTTCAGGAGATGCAGCGATGGGCTTTGGCGAATCTGGCACAGGTCAATTCGCTCGACGATCTCGCCACACATATGCAAATCAGCACACGGCACTTAGCGAGACTTTTCCGTCAGCATATGGATGTACAGGCGGGCAATTGGCTGGAGAATGCGCGTATCGATCAAGCGCGTAAGTTGCTGGAAGCAGGTTCTATGCCGCTGAAAGCCATTCCGGCTGCCTGTGGTTACCGCAGCAACGATGTTTTAAGGCGGGCCTTTGTCAAGGTGACGGGCCTGACGCCTTCGATGTATCGCAAGATGTTTATGCGCTAGCGGCGAGGCTATCAGCGCATGCATGAGACGCAATCTATTGCGTCGCTACGTTTCATTATTAGACGGGGCGTTGATCGCCGTAGCGGCGTGATTTATCACGCGTATTCAAAGCCAGGGTGGCACGGGAAGATGCGCAATAAATGTGGCCGCTACGGTTGGTGTGTATGATTTATTCCGGCCAGTTATCCAGAATGCGCTGACGCACGTCTTCCGGATAGCCTTGCGCGAACGAAGCATGCAAATGGCGCTTAGTTTGTAAGGTGTCAAACACGACTTTGGCGCCTTTCCCGGCAACGTATTCTGCCTCGTCATAACACTGTGGCAGACGAATGACACGTTGATCCTCAAACACCGCACGACGGCCTACCGGGTGTACGCGTGTTGACAAGGCCCAGACGACTTCGCGCAGGTTAGTGGGGTCAAAGTCGTCATCCACAACATACACTTTCGGGATAAACACCATGGCGTCGGTTTTAAACAACACTTCGCCGATACGCTGAGTCAGTGCTTCGCTGCTGACCCCCGGCAACCGTTCGCGCCAGTTCTCCGGCATCACCACCAGCAGCCAGTGGACGGTGGAGTCTTCTGGGATCCAGGTGGTTTTAATCGGCAATTCCGCTTCACGCAAATAGGTCAGTGCATCGGCGGCCAGGCCCATCGCCCACAGGGTATGAGACTCATCGGTCGGACGGCCAGTGATCGACATCGGCCAAATGGGATCGTGGCGATGGGTAATGGTCTCGACGTGGAACGTAGGTTGCGCCGATGAGCCTTCACCAAGATAGCCGCCATATTCGCCATAAGGGCCTTCCTGGCAGTCACGCTCAATGGAAACGTGGCCTTCAATCACGATCTCGGCTGTGGCAGGCACATCAAGATCGAGGCTAATGGCTTTCACTACCGGAACCGGTTCACCTGCTAGCGTGCCGATATAATCGGCTTCATCCGCATTGGCTGGAATGGGAATGCCGGAGACGCAGGAAATCGCCGGAGCAGGACCTTGCACCAGCGCGTAAGGCATGGGTTCACCGCGCGCCACCCACTGCGTCCAAATCTGCCCGATATGCTGGCTCGGCACGATCAAGCCGACCATGCGTTTACCATCGACCTTCATCACGCGTGCAATCGACCAGTTAACCCACTTGCCGTCTGGTGTCTTAACAATCAGCGTGCCCCAGGTATTGGCATAGCGCCCACCATCTTTGTCATGGGCGAAGGGAATAGGGAAGCGATCGAGGTTGGCTTCAGCGCCACGCAAAATGTTTTGCTGACATTCAGCTTGCGCGGACTCAACGCGTACAGGGGGAATACCAGGTTTAAAGCGGGCAGCGGACAGGGCTTCGATAATTTCCGGGCCAGTGGACTCGGGTGCTAAACCCAGTGACATGGCCACACGCGCATACGGCATGTCGCTGCGTGATGAGAGTGCCGCTGGTGCACCGAACAAACGAAAACCGGGTGCTACCCCCGCGACCTTGTGAAACAGTGGAGCGGGTGACTGGATTTCATAGCTGCGCCGGGTAATGGCGCTTGGCTCGAAATCGCCATCAACTTCACGATGCACATGCATGATGTCGCCCATTTCGTCGAGGGCAGTGATAAAGCTGCGTAAATCGCCGTAATATTTCATCAGGCTCTCCTTAAGCCGTGGTGGAACGGGGACCGGCCCAGCGCTGGGTGAGGCTGTTCTCCAGGCCGAACTGGTCGAGAATGCGGGAAACGGTATGATTGATGATGTCGTCAACGCTTTGCGGGTTGTTGTAGAAGGCGGGCATCGGCGGCAGCATCAGTGCACCAGCACGAGTAAGCGCCAGCATGTTCTCCAGATGAATCGCGTTCAGCGGCGCTTCGCGCGGCACCAGCACCAGCTTGCGTTGCTCTTTCAGGGTGACGTCAGCGGCGCGCGTGATCAGTCCATCACCGTAGCCGTTGCGAATGCCGGCAAGGGTTTTCATGCTGCACGGCACCACCATCATGCCGTCGACACGGAATGAACCGCTGGAGATCGCTGCCGCTTGATCGTGTTCGCTATAAGTCCTGGTCGCGAGAGCCGTGACCTCCTGTACACTGTACGGCGTTTCCATCTGGATGGTGGCGCGCGCCCATTTCGAAATAACCAAATGCGTTTCGACGTCAAGTTCGCGTAATGCCGTGAGAACGCGTACGCCAATTGCCGCACCCGTTGCGCCGGTCATCCCTACAACAAGCTTCATAAGTGATCCATTTTGCAGTATAGTTTAAGTTCAAACTGTTTGTGTTCGAACTATAAGTTTGACGATTTGAGGAGTCAAGTGCATCCATGTCACAAAATCCCGACTTAATTCTCGCGGCCCCCTTGTGGCCGCACGGCGATTGTTCGTTAATGCACCTTGTACGTCGTGCCGGGCAACACTCGACATTTTGCTGGTCACAATGTGTAGATACCGGGCTTTCAGCGGTGCAATACGCCATTTTGGTCGTGCTGGCCGAGGAAACAGTCTGCGATCAACAAACGTTGGGTAACCGCGCTGGATTTGATAAAGCTACGGGTACCTATGTGATTGACCGCATGAGTAAAAGCGGCCTACTGAATGTAGAAACAGACGCAACTAATCGCCGGCGTAAATTGGTCACCATGACCGCGGAAGGGGAAACCATGTTGAACCTGATGGTTGAGCAGGCGAAAAGTGCCGAGAAGATGATTACCGCCAATCTCGATATGCAAGACATTGCCGATCTCAAACGCTTGTTGAGCAAACTGGGCGGATTGCAGGAACCTGAAGACGATGCCGCAAACACCCCTCGCTGATCAGCACAGCGAACCGAAGCCGGATCTCACCATCGGCTTTCTGTTGATGAAAAGTTTCACCCTGGCTTCGGTGGCCGGCCTGGTGGAGTCGTTGCGCTTTGCGGCCGACGAATCGTTTACCAGCCGCCAAATCTTTTGCCGCTGGGAGTGGATGACTTGTGATAATCAGCCCGTCACCGCCAGCTGCGGATTACTGGTTTCGCCAACGGCTGGCCTCGATTTCAGCAGGCACTGGGATTACTTTGTGGTGGCGGGAGGATTACTGGAAGAAACACGCCAGTCGCCACCGTGGCTGTTAAAGGCACTTCGCGACCTGCATGCGCGTAATATTCCCATCATCACGCTGTGTAGCGGCGCGTTTGTTGCAGGCAACGCAGGCTTGCTGGATGGGCGTCATTGCGCGATTCATTTCACCACGCGCGATGAATTTCGCCTACGATTCCCGAAAGCGATTCCGGTGATTGATAAGACCTATATCAAGGATGGCGGCATTATTTCCTGCCCCGGCGGCACGGCGATCGATCTCGCTGCCGACCTTATCCGCCAGCATTGCGGTCTGGTGCGTTCACAGAAAGTCTTGAAGTATTTGCTGGTGGAAGAACCCGCTGCCCCGGTCAAAAAAACACAGCAAAAAAACACGCTTAACGAGCCGGA
Source organism: Pantoea sp. BL1 (assembly GCF_000963985.1). NCBI lineage: Bacteria > Pseudomonadati > Pseudomonadota > Gammaproteobacteria > Enterobacterales > Erwiniaceae > Pantoea > Pantoea sp. BL1. The sequence continues at coordinate 38,746 of NZ_JZRH01000012.1, forward strand.
TGTGTATGAAAACGAGCTGGTGAATAAGGTGATCGAATTTATGAAACATCACCTCGATTCGCCGGTTCCGCTGGCCGATGTAGCCGAATTCGCAGGCGTCACTTTCCGCCAGCTGAATTTGATTTTCACCAAATGCACCGGCTACTCGGCGGCTGTCTACTGGCGGCGTATGCGGCTGGAGCAGGCGCGCAAATTGATGGCGGACTCCAGCAACAGCATCAATGCGATTGCCACCGCGACGGGATTTGCCGATGCCTCACATCTGATTGCCTGGTTCCGTAAACAGTACGGCGAAACGCCGAGTTCGTTTCGTAAACGGCGGCGTGTGGTGGAGAGATTGGTTAAGGAGTAGGGGCCGAAATGGCCCCTTTTTAGTTACTGCGAATGCTTAGAGAGTTTGCCAGAAACGGATGGCGCTGGGCTTTCTTCTTCCAGCGAGGCCGCGTCATCCAGATTGCGCGAAGCGGTTTCCGGTGCCAGGAACCACGAGACGATCAGGCCGATAAACGTAATGCCTGCAGCAATGTACATCGTGGAACCAATGCCGATGGTTTGCAGTGAGATTGGCACCAGATATGTCCCCACCGCCGCGCCAATGCGCGACATTGAGGTGCCAATGCCGACGGCTCCGGCGCGAATTTCAGTCGGGAAGATCTCATTCGGATACACCAGTTGCAGCACCTGAGCGCCGCCAATAAACAGGGCGTAAGCACCAAACATCAACAGGATGATCATTGAAGGCCCATCACGCAAGGCGCCGAGTAACAGCAGTGCCAGGCCAGACCACAGGAAACTGTGCAACAGTAGCTTGCGTCGTCCCAGTGAGTTCACCAATCGCGTGCCGATAATACAGCCCACCACGAACAACAACGTTATCGCGATGGAACCGTAGGATGCCCAATCACCACTGAGATGTAGCGCCTGTAATACTTTCGGTGCAAAGGCGTAAACGGCGAACACAGGAATGACCGAGCAGGTCCAGAAAATGGTCACGAATGCCATGCGTTTGCCATAACCGGAATGCAGCAGGCTGCCGAATGACAAGTGATTATTCTCAGGTTGTGCGGGCAGGTTCTTCAGGCTAAAGCTGTCGCCATAGACGCGACGGATCACCACTTCGGCTTCCTGATGCCGGCCTTTGCTGATCAACCATCGCGGTGATTCAGGCGTGCCCATGCGCACAAGGAAGAGCAACGCACCAATCACTGCTGTGCTCGCCAGCGTATAGCGCCATGCTTCTGCACCGCCAAAATTCAGCAGAGCTTCACCCACTAAATACGCTGTGGCCGCCCCGGCAAACCACAGAATGGTAAGCGTGGCGAGGCAGGGGCCGCGCGACTTCTTCGGCATAAACTCGACTAAAAATGCGGTGGCAACCGGATATTCAATGCCCACTGCCACGCCCGTCAGAAAGCGTAAGGCAAAGAGCGTTTCTCCGCTTTGCACCCAAAACTGCGCCAGCGAACAGATAATAAACAGGGTTGGGCCAACGAAGTAGATCATGCGGCGGCCCAGGCGGTCCGTCAGAACACCACCCATGAAGCCGCCAAAGAAAATCCCAATCAGGGCGGAAGCCGCAATCAAACCTTCCCATAACGGGCTAAGACCTAATGCCGGCGACACTTTCGTCATGGCTATACCAATAATACTGAGCACATAGCCATCGACGAAAGAGCCGCCACCGGAACGCACCGTTAATAAGCGATGGAAACGGCTGATAGGAACATCTTCAACAGACATGTTATTTGACATGTTTTACTCCTGTTTCTTTTCGGCGTAATGGAGCGTAACTACGCCAATGCGACTGAATTAAGCACACTCTGCGATGCGTGCTTAACATCATCAGGACGCCAGATAAATATAAACCTGTAGCGGTGATTAAAATGTTATTCAGAACAGAAATTAATAACGAAGTGAGTTGGTGACGCTAACGGAATTGTTTCATAGGTCATTTCCTCCGGTGCAGGATGGTCGGATAAATAAAATCATGGCTTTATAATTTGAATGGGGCTTTTTTAAGGGAGGCGCTAACGCCTCCCAACGTTTTATTCAGAAATTTTACTGCTGACACTTTTGGTGACGGCGGTACGTGTTGACCACCAGCAAACTAATGACCCGAGACTCACCATCGCTGTGCCTTGCCAGAAGGAGAGCGTCAGATGTGAACTGAGAATAAAAGCGGCTAAAATCGATGAAATAATCGGAATAAAGTATGAGGCGGCGGCGAGAACCGTCACATTGCCATGCAAAATGCCAACGTTCCAGGCTGCGTAACCGAATCCCATCGCCATCGCCGCCAGTGCCAGTGAGATCCACGTCTGGAAATTGGCGTCAAACGCGGGTTGAGGCGAAATAAAATATTTAACCCATAGTGTTAATGCCGTTAAAACAAAGAAAAGCGTAATGCCGTTATTGCCGTTGGCGATTTTTTTCGTCACCACACAATAAATAGCCCAAATGATGGCGCCGCTGAATGCAAGGCCATAGCTCAATGGGTTTTCCATTATATTATTCGTCATCTCGCTGATGGAAAACCCTTGATCGCCACCCAGTACGCGACATATTCCTGCCACGGCTAAAATCACGCCGGGAATAATCAACGGGCTGACTTTTTGCCGGTTGACAATCACCGCCAGCACAATCGTCATACTTGGCCATAGATAATTCACCATGCCCACTTCAATAGCCTGTCGCCCACTGTGGGTAAACCCAAGTGATAGCGAAAGGCAGAGTTCATAGCAGACAAACAGCACGCTACCGATAATCACATAACGGCGGGGGAATTTTTTCAGATTGGGAAATCCCACGCTGAACAGCAGCAATATCGCACTGCAGCTATAGATCAACGCCGCTCCAGCGATCGGACCAAAGCCTTCGCTCACACTTTTGATTAATCCAACAATCGCGCTCCATAACAGGATGGCAATTAAACCTATGAGCGTCGCTTTCTTTTGGGGCATCACCCGCTACCTCTTCTACACAATGTTCACCTGAAATGCCGGTGCAAGCTTACCTGTTAAATTCAGGTTAAAACCAGCATAAAACTATGCCGCCTGACGCGCAGTGTAAATACGTCAGAGGGAACGATAGTTGTGGAATGTGATCGTTATCTGAATTCATTTAGAAAATTATTACGGCATTGAAAATAATTTAATCTATTGATAATAAAGTATTGTTTTTCATTTGTGGGTAGAAACGTTCCATCCTGTAGTATTTCCTTTGTATTTTTCACGTATACAAAAAACTTATCCCGATTGACCTCTCTCCATGCGATATGCAAATTGTTAACAAACGCAACCAGACGGCGTTGCATTTGGTCCTGAATTCACCTGGAGATTTCGTGATGACATTTGAAGGTATCTATACCCCGGCAATTACCCCTTACGCAGCAGATGGCAGCATTGATTTCGCGGCTTTCGCTAACGTCCTCGAGTCGCTGATTGAAGCACGCGTGCACGGCATCATCATCGGCGGTTCAACCGGTGAGTATTATGCACAAAGCGCGGAAGAGCGTCTGTCTCTGGTTGAACATGCGCGTAAAGTGATTGGCAATCGTCTGCCACTGATTGTCGGTACCGGCGCTATTCGTACTGAGGACGCGGTGGCATTCGCGACCCACGCTCGCGAACACAAAGCCGACGCCATTCTGGTCACGTCACCGCCGTATGCGCTGCCGACCGAACTGGAAAACGCCCATCATGCGCTGACCGTCGACAAAGCCGCTCAGCTGCCGATCATGCTGTACAACTATCCGGGACGTATGGGTATCACGATGGGAGAAACTTACTTCCGCGAAGTGAGCTGTTCGAAGAATGTGGTGGCGATTAAAGAGAGTTCAGGTGATTTCAACAATCTGCACCTGCTGGCGTGTCAATTCCCGAACATCGCGCTCTCTTGCGGTTGGGACGATCAGGCACTGGAATTCTTCGCCTGGGGCGCGCGTAGCTGGGTATGCGCGGGTTCTAACTTTATTCCCCGCGAACACGTCGCATTGTACAACGCCTGTGTCGTGGAAAAAGACTTCGATAAAGGCCGTAAGATCATGGCCGCGATGATGCCGCTGATGAACTTCCTCGACGGCGGCAAGTTTGTGCAGTCCATTAAGTACGGTTCTGAGCTGGCTGGCCTGAAAGCAGGACCGGTGCGCGCACCGCTGCAGGCACTGGAAGAAGAAGAGAAAGCGCAGTTGCAGGCCGTGATCGACGGTGTGAAACGCAATGTGGCAGCCGTTGCAGTGCTTTAAGGAGTGCGCATGAAACAGGTACAAACGCTGAGCGATGTCGTGAACGTGGCGCGGGAACTGCGGTTCCCGGATCAGGCGTTCATCAACGGACGTTTTACTGCGGCGGTTTCCGGCAAAACGCTGGAGACCATCAATCCTGCGACGGGCGAGATTCTGACGCACCTGGCCGCTTGTGAGAGCGCTGATGTGAACCTGGCGGTGCAGGGCGCACGCCGTGCGTTTGAATCCGGCAGCTGGAGCCAGCTTCATCCCGGCGAGCGTAAAGCCGTATTGCTCAAACTGGCGGATTTGCTGGAAAACGAAGTGACGCAGTTGGCGGTGATGGAGAGCCTCGACAGCGGCAAACCGGTCAGTGAGTGTCTGGCGGTGGACGTGCCAGAGACGATTCACGTGATCCGCTGGCACGCGGAAGCCATCGACAAGCTGTATGATCAGACCGCGCCAACCGGTAACGGGGCGATGGCGATGATCGTTCGCGAGCCGATTGGTGTGGTGGGTTGTGTGTTGCCCTGGAATTTCCCGCTGCTAATGCTGGCGTGGAAAATCGGTCCGGCGCTGGCGGCGGGCTGCTCGGTGATTGTGAAGCCCGCCGAGCAAACTTCACTGACGGCATTGCGCGTGGCAGAACTGGCACATGAAGCGGGTGTTCCTGCTGGCGTGCTCAACATCGTGACGGGTACCGGGAAAGAGGTGGGTGAACCTATCGGCCTGCATCCTGATATTGATATGGTGAGCTTCACCGGTTCAACGGCAACCGGCCGCCGATTCCTGCACTATGCCGCGGAATCGAATCTGAAGAAGATTGTGCTGGAATGCGGCGGCAAAAACCCGGCGCTGGTGTTTGATGATGCCGAGGATTTGGCTAGCGTTGCCGCCAATGTGCTGAACGGCGCTTTCTGGAACATGGGTGAAAACTGTTCAGCCACCTCGCGTCTGCTGGTACAGGAAGGGGTTAAGGATAAATTGCTGGCGCAGATCGCGGAGCAGATCGGTGAATGGCGCATGGGCAATCCATTGGATCCAGAGAATCGCCTTGGCACCATGATCACTACCGACCATTTCTGCAAAGTCAGTGATTATCTGAAGACAGCGCGTAAAGAAGGGTTGCGCATCATTCAGGGTGGGTTCACTGACCGCGGCATCTATGTGCAGCCGACCATTGTGGATGGCGTAACGCCGAAAAGCGCGCTGTTCCGCGAGGAGATCTTCGGGCCGGTGCTATGCGTCACCACCTTCAAAACCGAAGCGGAAGCCATTGCGTTAGCGAACGACACTGATTACGGTCTGGCGGCCTCGGTTTACACCGGCAAGTTGAGCCGTGCGATTCGCGTTTCACGTGCAGTGCGTGCGGGAACGGTGACGGTCAACTGCTTCGGTGAAGGTGATGCAACGACACCCTTTGGTGGCTATAAGCAGTCTGGTTTTGGTGGCCGCGATAAATCGGTGTATGCCCTCGATCAGTATACCGAACTGAAAACCATCTGGATTGATGTGCCTGCCGAGTAAACATTATGCCCGCCACGGATGGCGGGCATGTTGAACAGTAGGATAATTTTCTGCTGCTTTCATCTCGATTTTATCTACTGTAACTCCTTGTAATCCCATCGTTCCATATTCTGTGATCGACCGCAGAATGCACAAAATATCCCATATTTATTTTTGCTGTATACACACTTTTTCTGTAGGTTAAGCAGGAATTACGTGCGGAATGTCATCACAGGAGGTCACATTGAGATCGGGAAAAGCAGCGTTATACGAAGATTTAAAACGCCTAATTTTGACCATGGAACTGGACCCAGACGAGTTGCTGGATGAAGCCAGCCTGACGGGACAATACGGTTTATCTCGCACTCCTGTGCGTGAAGTGTTTCAGCGCCTGGCGGGGGAAGGCTACTTAGAAATCGTCGAAAAACGCGGCGTGCGTGTCATCCCGATGAGCCATTCCACACTGCGCAATTTCTTCCTCGTTGCGCCGATGATTTACGCCGCCACCGGTCGGTTGGCGGTACAAAACTTCAAGCCCTCCCAGCTGAAATCGTTGAAAGAGACACAAAAGCGCTTCCGTAAAGCGGTGCAAACACGGGATGCCGAAGCGCTGGCGCTGGAAAACAATCGTTTCCACGAAATCATGGGCGAGATGGCAGCCAATCCTTATTTACAGCCCAGCCTGGGGCGCTTACTGATCGACCACTGCCGCATCGGCCACACTTTCTTCCGCCCGCAGAATGAAGACATGGAACGCCGCCTGCAGTTAGCCGCCGAACATCACGATGCCTTTATCAGCGCGATTGAAGCGCGAGATGAGCAGAAGGTGGTGGATCTGGTGTTCGAACACTGGGAGTTGTCGCGGGAAAATATGGAAATCTTTATCGCGCCGCAGGGGTTAAAAGCGGACGATCTGGTGCAGTCACCGGAAGGAAATAAACTGTAATTTTCGAGTTGTCGATGTTAGACGATAAGGCGGCCTTAGGGCCGCCTTCAAATATGTCGAGTACCGCTAAACAACTGGGTTTAGTCGTTGCCCCATTCATTTAAAAAGTTGGCAATCTCATCGATACGCACCGCTTGAATACCCGCTTCACGCGCCATCTCTTGCTGCGCCTCTTCGCTGATCTCTTCATTATTGTTCAGACGAGTCAGCAATAACTGGAAGTAGTGCGCCAGTGCATCAAGTTCTGCTTCGCTCACATCGTGTTCGGATTCCGAAGCGTACTCTTCAGCAATGTCATAATATTTCAGTGGAATGTTGTTATTCATTATCGGCTCCCCGTTAAATTTTGAGCATTTTCACTGCGGCATCAATGTCGATCTCATCTTCGGTAAAGATCAGCGTCGTACCCTGGAAAGTGGTTACCGCCAGTTTTTTCACTGAACGCATTTCATCAGGTTTTACGTCGGTCTTAGGTTTGATGTTGTTCATCAGAATGCCCACCGACAGTACGGTGTTTTCTTTATCAATACGGGTATCAACCGGCTCTTCTTCACTGTAAACCACGAAGGATTTAATCGACGTCAGTTTCAGGCGCTCACCGGCGATAAAGATATATTTGCTGTCTGGTATCACTTTCACCGCGAAAGCGGACAAACCTTTGTTATTGGTTGTGGGTTCGAACGTCACTGCCGCATCTTTTTTAATCAGATCAGGGTTGGCGACCTTAATCACATGGAAATAACGGTTGTCTCCGTTTTCATCTTTGATAAATCCAAAACCTTTGTCCTGAAACCAGGTTGTGATCGTTCCGTTCATCGCCATTACCGCCTACTCAATCGTTAATCTAATCAGTTTTTTGCAGCGCGCAGTGTAAAGCACATTGCCTGCGCAGACTACGCCTTTGCTGTAAGTCTGGACGATAAATTTCTGCTGTGCGAGCGGGAGGCCGGGTTAAGCGGGCAAAATTCGTCAGCCCGCTGAAAATTGGTTATTATCCGCACCCACTTCACAGTCTGGCAGTCTGATGTCTACGATTATCGATACCTTTATAGCTCCGCCGTGTTCGGCAGAGATCGCGATTCTCTATCAGGATGAGCATTTGGTATTGATCGATAAACCCGCCGGTTTGCTCAGCCTTTCAGGAAAAAATCCACAAAATCTCGATTCCGTTCATCACCGTCTGGTGAAGTTGTTCCCCGGCTGTACTTTGGTGCATCGCCTCGATTTCGGGACATCCGGATTGATGGTGGTGGCACGCAATAAAGCCATCAACGCTATGTTGTGCCAGCAGTTTAGCCAGCGAAGCGTGACAAAAATTTATACGGCGCTGTTGTGCGGACATCTGAACCGCGACCAGGGCACGATTGACGCCGCGATAGCAAAAGATCCGGCGCTGTTTCCATTGATGTCGATTTGTGCCGAGACGGGTAAACCTGCGCGTTCACGCTATCAGGTGACAGAACGCTTAATGCGCGAAGGGGATGATGGCATGCTGATACCTGTTACGCGGGTGCAGTTGATACCAGAGACGGGGCGCACCCATCAATTACGTATTCACTGCCAGCAATTGGGCCACCCAATTCTTGGGTGTGACCTGTATGGAGGATTGCTGCAGCCGGGTACGGAAAAGACACCCCGGCTGATGCTGCACGCCAGTGAACTACATTTTGTCCATCCCATTAGCGGGGAGAACATCACTGCGCGTCATGCCAGCCCGTTTTGACACGGGCTGCATTCCTTACCACATCAAATCATCAGGCACTTTGAAATCCGCGTACGGATCGTCCTCATCCTGCTCTTCCTGACTTAATGCACTGTTCAACACAATGCTGTCTGCATCACGCTGCGCAATTTTATCGGCTACACTGGCGGGAATAATCGCGTATTTGCTTTCGCCACTGCTATCCGCCGCCAGGCGTGCGATCGCCAGACGACCATTGATCAGCTGCGTTTGCGTGGTCTTATCCACGCTGATTTTCTTGATTAAATTGTTGTCGGTGAAGTTAAAGTCAATTGTCCCTTTTGCCACGGTGATGGCATTCATTTCAATCAGCTGTTTAACCTGTGCCTTGTACTCTTTGGATAAAGTGGCTTGTTTCTGCTGCTCGCTTAACTGCTTATCACGCTCAATTTGCGCTTTTTTATTCTCTTCCACCGCTTCACGGGCTTCACGAGCCTGTACGCGAGACTTCTTGGCAGTGCGCTGTACTTTGGCCATTTTTTTGCTGGAGACGAGTCCAGCTTTGAGCATCTGCTCTTGTAAGGTGAGTTTTGTCATCTTCGTCTCTAAAATTCGTTAAAACCTGGCCGGATTATACCTGTAATGCGAAGGCTGATCACGGCGAGGTTTGAGATTCTAATGAATCGCCGTATCAGCGCAGGAGTACAGCGAGCAATGCAATCAGAGCTGGCAGGGCCTGCACATAAAGAATTTTTCGGCTGGCGGTCATTGCTCCGAAAATCCCGGCAATGAGCACGCAGATGAGAAAGAACAGAGTAACAGGCACACCGTTTTCTCCCAGCCATAACCCCCAGAGTAAACCCGCCGCCAGAAAACCGTTATAAAGGCCCTGATTGGCCGCCAGCACACGGGTTTCGCGCGCAAAGTCGACGCTGAGTTTGAAGGCCTTCCGGCCGGTTTTCGTCTCCCACAGAAATATCTCCAGCACCAGAATGTAGATATGAATCACGGCGACGAGAGCAACAAGGATATTGGCTAACACGGAATTCCTTAATTGAGCGTTCTTAAATGTATGGAAAGTTTAAGCCAGATTAGCGCCGGTTATTTTTTCCGGAAAAAAAGATTAGCGATAGCGGTTAATATCCCAATAAATGGCATCGTGATAGCCCCCGCTCGAAAATTATGCTGATCTATGCGTTTTTCTTTACGGATGTCATTAAAACGTGAAAGTGCTGCCTTTTCATCAGCCGCGCTGACTTCTTCAAACTGTTGTTCGAATCCCTGACGGGTTAACAGAGTTGCTCCTTTAATGTCTGACTTTTGCAGCGCCACGATCTGATTTCCTTTTTTATAAAAACAGTATTCAGGCATTCGATATTCCTTATCAAAAGAGGTAACAGCAACTTATCAGCAGTGGCGAATGTGTACCAAGCTTCTAAAGCGTTTTTTTCATGAAAATGCGACTTGCGCCTTCCGGAAGGCAGGCAATGCGGCCAAACTCCTCCCAGCCGTGTTTTTTATAAAACTCAGGAGCCTGAAAACTAATGGTATAGAGAAAAGCTGAAATGCAGCCTCGATTTCTGCCTTCTTCTTCAGCATGTGTAAGAAGTTTTTCTCCTAAACCTTTCGATCTCAGTTCTGAGGGTAAATAAACAAGGTCGATAAACAGTATCCCAAGATAGGTACGCCCGAGTATTCCTCCCAAGACCTCTTGCGTTTCATTGCAACGTATTACCACTGATAGCGGCAAATGGTCATTGTAACCTGTCATATCCGTATTAAATGCCGTCAGCCCAGCATCAATGGGTTGTAAATGTTCTGGCGCGATAACGGCGGATACTTCAACTGATAAATTTTCCATATATCACCTGAGGTCAGTTTAAATGCCTTTTAATTTCATGATTCGGTCCGGACTAGAATAACGAATATCGCCAGGACATTGCATTAGCGTTTTCGTCATAAACTACAGTCATGCACAATGCAGTTATCTTACCGATCCGTTTTACCCCAGGAACAGAACAACGCTTGCCATGATGATACCTGACGCGGCTCAAACCCTCTTTCCCTGGCCCACAGCGGATTATTACTGCACACCAGCGGCAAGTGTAGCCATGCTGGTTCGAGGTTCGCCAGCATTCACTGATTCAGCACGGCGAAATCAGCACACGCCTGGCGATGGTTTTGCGCTATATTGGCAGCACTAACACCCGAATATCTTTGTGAAACAGGTAACATTGGCAATGGCTCTGATCCCTAAAAACTATGCGCGGCTGGAAAGCGGCTACCGTGAGAAAGCATTAAAAATCTATCCATGGGTTTGTGGACGCTGCTCACGGGAATTTGTTTACTCCAACCTGCGCGAACTCACCGTGCATCATATTGATCATGACCATACCAATAACCCGGAAGATGGCAGTAACTGGGAGTTGCTGTGTCTGTTCTGCCATGATCACGAACACTCCAAGTACACTGAAGCTGACATGTACGGCACCAGAGTGGTCGCCGGTGAAGATGCGCAGAACGATGTGGAAGCAGCAACCTACAATCCCTTCGCGGATTTAAAGTCGATGTTAAATAAAAAGAAATAAGCCTCACTGATTTCCGATGCTGCCAGCTTGCCAAATAGGGGCTGGCAGCCTCTACTGCAAGGGATTTACTGGCGTAATTTTTCTAACAACTGTTCCGCGCCTTTATCAATCCCGGTTTCAGCCGCACTGAGCGAACCGAAGGTCGCACCCACGTTCATGGCGTTGGGGTATTGTTCCGCGACGTATGCCAGTAAGAGTTCATTTGTTCCCGCATCTTTCACCTCTACGGCGAAATTAACGTATCCACTCATCAAGCCACGTCCTCCACGTACCGACTGAACGATATTGTACGGCCCGCCGGCTAAATCAAATTTTGTGAATGTGCCAATCACTTGCGGCGTGGTATCGGCGCCGGTCAGCGTCAGTTTCAATTTGAGCGCTGGAGCCGTCCCGGCTAGGGGATGGGTGTTAAATTTCTCCGCCAGCACTTCCTCAAACTTTTTATGCATATAATCAGCCAGTTGACGGCGATCATCCACAGATAATTCATTGAATTGCGCATCAGTCCCGCTGTAAATCTCGACCGGTTCAATGCTGATGCTACGGTATTTACTCCAGTCCACGGGAGCGGCATAACGGAATGGAATGCGATCGCTGTCATCCGAAGTATTAGGCGACATACGTGATGCAGAGGCGATACCAGCATATTTCACCGGGCCAGAAGACGAACAACCGACAGCGGTAAAAGCAGCCGCGAATACAAGGCTACGACACAACGGGGTGAACAAACGACTCATCTTGAAATTCTCCGATGGTATTGATAAATGAACTGTACGGTTTAGTTAATATCAGTTAGCATAAATCTGTCAAGAAGGGGTTTCAGGGTGTGACATCGTGATGCGGGGGCAGAGAGGTGAATGCAAAACGTCTGTTTGTGTCGAGTGAAATGGTTAACGGAAACTATGTAGGATGATGGTCGGATTAGCGGCAATTTTGTTATTGCTCTTTCGCGCCATCCGCAATCTGGGGGAGATATTTTATCTCTGGAATTTAGGCATAAAACGAGGCGGTTTTTATGCGGTCAGGGTTTGGGGAGCGCGCCTCAAACCCTTGATAATACTCCTGATGATCGACACCATTGTCGTGCTGACGCTCATTTTCAATTTGTCAGTCAGGATTCAGTTGTTTTGACCAGCACCTTTGAGGAACAACGAAACGGCGTTTTGCACCATGGTCGTCACCTCACTTTTCGTATAGCTCGGCAAGGTCCGCTCAAGGAATAATTCATCGACTTCAGCTTTTACCAATGATGAAAATTGTTTGGCGCGTAAGGCTGGGTTGCCGCCGATCAATTCCCCGTTGGCGATGTGATGCTCCATCACCGTCGTCAGAGCGTTCATACTCTCACGCACACCGGACTCATGAAAAAGCGCGCCGATGTCGGAATGACCTGCTTCTCCAACCACCATTCTGTACAACTGTAAGGCCTTCCAGTCTGACGTCAGCGCCCCCAGCATGCCCTCGCCAAAACGCTGTAACTTCTCACTTAACAACAAGGTTTGGGTTTCCGGGTCGTTAAGTTCTTCAGCCGCATGCATCAGAAAGTTAGTACTAAAACATCTGACAACGGCTTCAAAAAGGCTCTCTTTGGAGGAGAAGTAGTTATACAGGGTCGCCTTGGAACAACCGGCCTGCTTTGCAACGCTATCCATTGAGGCTCGCTCATATCCTTGTTCGAGAAACACGGCTGAAGCGGCGTTGATAATGTCAGTTCTTTTTTGTTCGGTTAGCGTACGCATCACTCTCTCCTTTGTCGGCGATGAATATTAACAAAACCAGGTGGTTCATTAAAGGAGAGCGGTGGCTGGATTCTAAGGTGAATGTTTAAGAAGGAGAAAATGCTTGCATGTACCCACCAGCGTTAATCATCGGCTTCCCACGCTTGAGCGTGGTGACAGAGCGATGGGTATTCCCCATTCAGGCTATCGAAATTCAATTCAGATCCGGTGTTGTTGTGACAGCTGAGCACACCGGATCCATCAAACACCTCATCGCCAATCCCCGCATTTGAACCCTCGAATTTTTGCGATTCATAACACAATCGTATCGTGATCATATTGACAACATTTCATGAGATTCAGTAAAACTTTATACATCAGGTATACATGATAAATACCCGTGAAATGCATTAAATACTTACGCTTTACACCGCTAACAAACCCTACGTTGTACGGGCAATCCGCCAGTACAAAAAATGAAAAACGTGTATTGGAGTAACGGAATTGCAAAAGATCACCTCACTGCCTGCCGATGATTCGATGCCGGGTTGGTTTCATACCAGTGCCGCTCGCACGCCACGTCCCGCGCATATTGGTCAGAAAAAAGTGCGCTTCGCCATTGTGGGTGCAGGCTTAACTGGCCTGGCGGCAGCGCGACAATTGGCGCTTAATTTTCCCCACGATGAAGTGGTGCTGATTGAGGCACAGGAGGTGGGATATGGATCGGCAGGGCGAAATGCCGGTTTTGCCATTGATGTACCGCATGATATCGGCGCGAAGGATTATATCGGTGACGTCACCATTGCGAATAAAGTCCTGAAGCTGAACACATTAGGGCAAAACTATCTGCGTCAGATTGTGCAGGAACACGGCATCGAATGTCAGATGACCGAATCCGGTAAATACCAGGCTTCAGTCGGCGAACAGGGCACAGCGATTCTTGAAGCTTATCGCAGCGGATTGGCAAAGATTGGGCGTGAATCCGAAATGATTGCGGGGAAAGATCTGCCCGAACATATTGGCACTTCTTACTACAAGCAGGCGCTGTTTATTCCCGGCACGATCTTGTTGCAACCCTCAGCATTGGTTAAAGGTCTGGCGGATAATCTGCCCGCGAACGTCACGTTGTACGAGTACACACCGATCACATCGATCGATTACGGGGACAAAGTGACACTGGTGCATGACAAAGGCAGCATCACCGCGGAAACATTGATTCTCGCGAATAACGGTTTTGCGTCGCATTTCGGCTTCCTGCAACGCCGTCTGCTGCCAACGTTCCTCTACGGCAGCCTGTCGCGTCAGTTGACGGAAGAGGAGCAGGCTCGATTGGGGGGTAAAGCGGTGTGGGGAGTGATTCCGGCGCATCCGTTTGGCAGCACCATTCGTCGTACGGTGGATAATCGTATTCTGGTGCGCAACAGTTTCAGTTTTCATCCGGATGGACGACCGCGCGAGAAATACCTCAAGCAGTATCTGGAAAACCATCGCAAATCCTTTGAACGCCGTTTCCCGATGCTGCCGCAGGTGGATTTTGAATACACCTGGAGCGGGGCGATTTGCCTGTCAGAAAACCACGAAGGCTTCTTTGGCAAACTGGCTCCGAATGTTTATGGTGCGCTGTGTTGCAACGGATTGGGCATTACGCGCGGCACGGCAACCGGCAAATTAATTGCGGATATGATCGCAGGCGAGAAAAACGAACTGATCGATTTCCTCACCCAATCGCCGGGTCCCAACCGCACGCCAGCGGAGCCTTTCCTGTCGATTGGTGTTAATTCGGTGCTGAAGTGGGGTCAATACCGCGCAGGCATGGAAGTATAAGAAGACAGTAGCCGCCAGTCATCATGGCGGCTTTCACCTTTGACCGTTTACCACTTCATCTCGCCGGTATTCACTTTGGCACTGAGTTCCAGCGAGCTTTCATCCGGCAAATTCGGATAGGCTTTTTTCATCGCCTCAATCACTTCTGCCGAACCTTTGTGTTGCTGAAGTGCCTGTTCAAAAGTTTGCAGATAGTTAAGGGTAAATGTCACCGCACTATCACCCGCCGGACGTGCGCCGATGTAATGCCCTGGAATGACCACCTTCGGCTTGAGTTGCTGTATTTCTTTGAGCACGCTGCGCCATTGCTCACGGCTGGCGGGTGTTTGCGTATCCGCTGTCCAGACGTGGATGCCCGCCGCCACGGCGGTGCCACCCAGTACGGCTTTGTTGCCGGGGATCCACAGATAGGCTGATTTATCACCCGCATGGCGCAACTCTACACGCTCTCCATCCACGCTGAACGACGTCTGATGGGTAATCTGCGGGACATATAGCTGGTTTGGCGCGCCGCCCGGCATTTTCGGGCCCCAATAGGCTAATTTCGCCGTTTTGGTGGCCTCGATGTGTTCAACCACTGTTGGTGACGCAACAATTTTTACCTGTGGGAAGGCCTTCACAATCGGCTCGAGGCCAAAGTAGAAGTCAGGGTCGCCTGAGGTAATCACGATCTGCGTGAGTTTTTTACCGCTCGCTTTGATCATACCCACCAGTTTTTCGCCATCTTTCGGGCTGAATTGTGCATCGATCAGCAGCGCTTCGTGTGGTCCGGTAATCAACGTTGACGATACCGGAAACACCCCTTGTTCCTGTGGGTTGTATACCGCCAGCTGCAGCGGGGTAGCAAATGCTGGGCTGGCTGCCAGTGTCAGCACCAACGTCAGTGACTTCATCTTCATCTTATTTTCCTTTCAGTGCCAACATGGCCGGTAAGCGCACCATTGTAAGGATTTTGCTGTCTGCTAGAATTCCCGCAAATAGAGATGGTCAGTTTCGTAAAACGATCAGATGGAGAGCAGATGGACAGAGTGACAGCGGCATCGGTATTCAATCGCATCTGCGAACTTGGCAGCCTAAGTGCTGCGGCGCGAGCGCTGGCTATCTCCCGGCCGATGGTGAGCCGTTATCTGGATGAAATGGAGAAATGGGCGGGTGCACGTTTGCTGCACCGTTCATCACGTCGCCTGACCATCACCCCAGCGGGGGAAAAAGTGCTGGAGAAAACTCGCATGCTGGCACGCCTGGCTGATGAGATCACCGGACAGGGTGAGCCGAGGGAACCACAAGGGACATTGCGCGTAGCCTGTGCGCATTCGACCGCGACCCATATTCTGGGGCCGATGATCCCGGCATTTTTGGCTCGCTATCCACTGTTGCGCATTGAGTTAGAAATCAACAACCAGCCGGTCAGCCTGGTGGGTGAGCGCATTGATGTGGCGGTCAGGATTACGGACAATCCAGAACCGGGCGCGATTGCCCGCCGTCTTGGCGAGTGTGTTTCCGTGGTGTGCGCGGCACCTGAATATTTGCGCAAGCATGGTATCCCTGAAACGCCGCAGGATTTGGGTCAGCATAACTGCCTGCACTACAGTCGCTTTGCCGGGCAGAGCTGGCAGTTCAACGATGCCAATGGCGATGCGCTGACGACTGCTGTGAGCGGCAACTTCAGTGCCGGTATCTCATCAGTATTGTGTGATGCTGCCATCGCCGGATGCGGCCTGGCCATGGTGCCAGAAATGGAAGCGCGTATCGGAATAGCCAACGGTCAGTTGCAGTGCGTGCTGCCAGACTATACGCCGAAAACCCTGGGTATTTATGGGTTGTATATGTCGCGCGAGCGCCAACCCGCCGCACTGCGACTGTTTCTTGATGCGGTGCAGCAACAGCTGGTTTCATAAGATATGGGGTTGGATCTCAAGTAAGGCTTTGTACAGTTTTTAACTCCAGATTAGGTGATAGTATCCTCCTGTAAACATCATCTAACGTTAATAAGGGAGTATTAACTGATGCGGCACTGGGCTACTTATGTTGTTCTCATCCTGAGTTTGATAGGGGGCAGCCACTTCAGCGCAGCCACACAGACAATCGTCGCTGCGCAGCCTAAGGGATTGCTGCGTGAGCCCCTCGCCTTAACGATAACCTTGCCTGACGGGCAACGTGCTGTGTTGGACGCGTATGTCACAAGACCCGATACACCCGGTGTGTTTCCCATCGCGCTCATCACCCACGGCACCGATGGCACCGAGCAAAGCGATCGCCAACAGCTTACACCAAATCGATTCTCAGCAGCCGCCATCACCTTTGCCCGACACGGTTATGCCGCGGTGGTGGTGATGCGTCAGGGCTATGGTCAATCGACCGGCCACAACGATTATCAAGGCAACAGCTGCGCCCAGCCGCAACATGCTCTGGCAGGGAAAATGGCACGAGACGATATCCTCGCGGCATTGGTGGCGATTCGTGAACAGCCATGGGCAGCACAACATCAAGCGGTGCTTGTCGGTCAGTCATCCGGTGGATTTAGCGTGCTCGCCGCCAGTGCCCTGAATCCGCCCGGCGTACAGGCTATTATCGCTTTTTCAGGTGGACGAGGAGCCATGGGTGAAGGTCAGATTTGTGATAAAACCTCACTGCTGGCGGCGCTAAAATCTTATGGTCAAACCGCACACATCCCAACGCTCTGGCTTTACTCCGCCAATGATCAGTCGTTTTCACCCCAGCTTGGCAAGGAAATGTTTAAGGCTTACCGTCACGCAGACGCAAAGGGGAAGCTGGTCACTCTGCCTGCCTTCGGTGACGATGGACATGATTTACTGATATCTGCACCCGAGGAATTCTGGTGGCGCAGCGTCTCGTCGTTTCTGAGCCAGCAACGTTTGCCGAACCATGAAGTGGTGTCGATTTCCAAAGTCGTGCTGGCTGCACCTGCAGGATTGACCACTTCAGGTCAACAGGCGTTCAAACACTACCTGTCAGATCGCGGCTATGAAAAAGCGTTCGCCAGCAATGGTGAAGGTGTGTGGGGAAGCGCCCACTGGGCTCGCACCCAGCAGGATGCGAACCATGAAGCGCTGGCGTATTGTGAGCAGTACCGTGAGAAAGGAGAGGCGGCTTGCACAGTCTACGCCGCTGGAGATCAGCGCTCAGCGGCGAAATGAAACACTATGCGATCGGCGTCACCTGCATAAAGTGCATGATCGCCACCAATGTGACAATCGACAGCACCGTGGAGATCAGGATTGCGCCTGAAGTGATTTGTGCATCGCGTCGGTAATATTCTGCCAGCATAAAGGGGCCGGTGCCGGTGGGCAGTGCTGCCAGCAGTATCGCCATGTTGGTCAGATCCTGCGGCAGATGGAACAGCCAAACGGCTAAAATCCATGTCAGCAGTGGCTGCATCACTAACTTGGCAACGACTACCAGGCCCACCGTGGTGAGGCTCATTTTGGCCGCAGTGGGCAATTCGCTCACCCTGGCTTTTTGTCGGCTGGCAAGAAACACCCCTAAACACACTAGCGCGCAAGGACTGGCCGCGCCGCCGAGCAATTTCAGGAAAGTTTCAACGCTGCCTGGCATGGTCAAATTCAAGCTGGAACAAGCTGCGCCCAACAGCGGCGAGATGATCAGGGGATTTTTCAGAATGGCGCGCAGTACTTTGATCGCCAGGCGATGAAATTCACGTTCACTCTGCAAACCAATCTCGATCATCGCGATGGCAATTGCGAACAGGATACACGCCACCACAATGGTGGCCGTGGTGGTCGGGATCAGGCTGCTTTTACCAAAAATCAGTAACAACAACGGGAAACCCAGATAGCCGGTGTTGGGATAGGCGGCGGCAACGCCATCGACGCTGGCATCGGCAGTGGATTTGCCTTTGAATTTTTGGCAGGCAAACACGATAACAAATGACGCGGCGCAGGAAAGGGCAAACGCCCAGAAGAATCCCGGTTGATAAATGGTATGCCATGGCGTGTGTGCCATGATGTCAAACAGCAGCGCGGGCAGCGCCAGCCATACCACAAATTTATTCAGTTCCGTCGCCGAGGTCGGTCCTAATACACCCAGCATGCGGCAAGCGTATCCTGCCACAATCAAGCCGAAAACCGGCAAAAGAATCAGAAACGTAGCTATCATTGTGTCCTCCCAGTAAGCTGAAGGACTCTAGTGCCTTTAGTGATGCAGATCCAATAGCAAATTTGGCCGGGATTGATACGGAAAATGAATCATGCTTGATATGAAGCCGCTGCGGTATTTTATCGCGCTGGCAGAAGTGAAAAATTTCCACCGTGCCGCGGAACGTCTGCATCTGTCACAGCCGTCCTTAAGTCGCCATATCGCTGCACTGGAAAAAGCGGTGGGTACACAGCTGGTGGAACGCAATACGCGCCAGCTCATGCTGACGCCCGCCGGTGAGAGCTTCTACCAGGATGCACGTAAGATCCTCGAATCACTCCAGCAGGCGCAACAACGGGCGCGTGACACCGCAGCGGGCAAATCGGGTTTATTGCGCGTGGGTTTCACTATGTACTCTGCACATAGCGTGATCCCGGAATATGTGCGATTGATCCGCCATCACTTCCCCAATATTGCTCTGGAGTTGGAAGAGGCCGTCACTGAAGACCTGCCGGATAAAGTGCTGGCTGGTGAAGTCGATTTAGCGGTACTGGTGGAAGGAAGTGCACGCGTGGGCATGCAGACATTAACCGTGTTGACCGAGCCTTTATGTGTGGCCATGTCGCGCACACATCCTAAAGCGAGAAGTCGGAAATTGCAGATCGAAGATCTGCGGGAGGATCCTTTTGTGATGACTTCCGCCAGCGCGGGGAGCCGGTTAACCGCAGTGATCATGGATTATTGCCGGGCTCATGGTTTTGAACCTATGGTCAGTCTGCAAGTTCGTCTGCAACACACCATGCTTAGCCTGGTCAATGACGCCAGTTATGTGGCATTGGTGCCTTCGTCTGTCCAGCAACTCAAAATGGATGGCATCGTCTTCAAACCGCTGGCGGATGCGCCACAGGTCAATCTCGCCGTTGCCTGGAGCAGTGATAACCGCAATCCCTGCCTCAACAGTTTTATAAAACTGCTCATTCAGCGACATGCACCGTTGTGAAATCGACGCCAGCCGCATGATGTTCTGTGATACAGCCACTATCAACAATTAAATCAAATAATTAGAAATTTAAACTTCCAGAAACCAGTGGTGGTTTCAGCCTGAAATCGCCACAAATACGGCATCAGGTTGTTCAAAAAATGAGCCGATATTTACTTTATCATTAAGCCAATTTTAATCTTCACCACGTAAAGTGCCCTCACAGTCACAACCATCAGTAAACGAAGTCAGAATTGCCGAGGCCTGACAGAACTCCTGTTACTTGCCCGCGTCTACAGAGCGTACTGAGCTGTGTGTTATCCGCTGGAGAGTAGCTTTGCTGCGACTATTATTTCTGTTGATGGGTGGACCGGCATTAAGAGCGGGTTGGCCTTATCTCGCCGGGCTTGGCCTGCTGTGCACGAGTGCCAGCGCCGGGATCGTCATGGATTTGTTGCAACATGGAAGTTTATCGTTACCTTTGCATATTTTAGGGGTATTGCTAGCGGTAGAAGGGTTAGCCGAAGCGATGGGGGCAATCTATTCACCCGCCGGTATTGCCTGGCCACTCCTGATGAAATCTGCTGGGTTGATGCTGTTTGGCGTCCTGGTATTCATTGCACCGCATGACAGTAGCTTCTGTTTATCACTGGGCTATGCGTTGATTTTTCTTTTGGATGGCGGTTTTCGTGTTATCTCATGCAGCCTGATGCGCTGCCGACGCTGGACGCGAAAGTTCGGACTGGGATGCGCGGAAATCCTGTTCAGTGTCCTGATTGCCACACATTGGCCGCTGGCACCGCATGTGATTGTGCCACTGTGTTTTGCACTTTTGCTGGCAGGATGGGGCATCAATCTATTGTTTATGGGAGCGCAAATTCATGCGCTGCCAGAGAACACCAGTGTCACCGCACTGCCTCTCTTTACCCGCAAAGGGCTGCGTGCGCCGCATGGATTGAATTATGTACATCCGCCGCTGCATGCTGCGCATGCCAGTGTGCCGCTCAATGTCTACATCTGGACGCCGCTGGGTTCGGGCGATGTCGCCGGACGCCGTCCATGGTTTGACCGTTGGGTAGCGGCGATAGACCATCGCGGTGAAGTGTCTACCGGTCATACGTCTTTAGAGATGGGTGAAGAACTCTATATCAGTCTTTACCCGGTTGATGACGTCTCGCGCAGCTTGCGCGGTTTCCTGCAAACGTTATGCGCAAAAGAGGAGTTTGACGTTGAGGGCTGCTTGCTGCCATCACTGGACAGTGAGATCAAAAGGTGGTGTCGTCCGGATAAACGTCTGGTTCTCACTCACTACAATCAGGCAGCATTGCGCAATTACTGGCGAGCGAATGCAACGGATACCCGTTATAACCTCACATCACGCAACTGTTCGACCAGCGTAATACAGGCACTGGACGTTGCCACTGAAGGCTTGTTAGGTGAACAGGGTTTAAAAGGTCTTTGGGTTCTCCTCAATCCCGATTTTTGGTTGTTGAGTCTGGTACGCAGCCGGGCTGAGGGTATGACCTGGACGCCAGGACTGGTGATGGACTACTGCATTTTGCTGCGCCGGGTGCTGGCAGCCAATGAGCAAACCAGCCGATATCGCAAAATCCTTAACCGTTTGAGAGTCGAACTGCTGGGCGCACGAATGGTCGTGCGCAGTTTGTTACGCTAACTGTTTGAACGCAGCACTCAGATAAAACCATGTTGTCGCAGAATGGTTTTGGCCGCTGCGCTACTGAGAAAGGTGGCGAGGGGGGCGGCTGAGTGTGTGAGTGTTGCCCAGGCATATTCCGCCTGAATGTTGAACGGTTTAGGGATGAGAAATACCTGCAAATGTGAATGATGAATTAAGCGAGGGGCATAGCTGGCGTAGCCAATGAAGAGATCTGCGTGCTGTTGGTCGATTAACCATTGTGCTGCCAGTTCGCCCGTAGGGACAGCCAGACTATCGATGCCACCCACCAGCTGACGCGCGCGCTGCTTCAAACGTTCCCCCCAGCCCGGATAAGCCTGTTCGATCTTGCCAAATAGCTGCCAGGTGTAATCACCGGAAGGGTCGCTTAACGGCGTTGATGTCGCCAGCCGCAGATCGTCACGTTGTAAAAGTGACAGCCAGGTGTCGTTTTTAGTGACAACGTCACGCCTGGCGGTCAAACATAAGCTGTTTGCGGTAAACTTATCGGTGTCGGTTGCCAGGCCGCGCTGTAAAAGGGTGGCCGGATGGTGAAGATTGGCGGAGGCAAATAGATCGCAGCGTTCACCTTGCTCAATCCTCTGCCGAAGCAGGCCAGCTGGTCCAAATTGGGTGTCGGTCGTCAAGCCGGTCTGTTGATGAAAGGCTGCCATCAGATCGGGCCAGACACCCCGCAAACTACCTGCTGCCAGAATGTGCAGTGTTGTCATGATAGGCGGTCCGATAGAAATGCTGATACCAGCGATCAGCCTGCTGTTGCATATCAATATCGCGGAATTTTTCCGGGTAGAGTTTCTTCGCCATCCAAAGTTCGCCTAAGCCGATGGCTTCTGGCATCGGATAGCCCCAGGCTTTGGCATATTCTGGCATCAACCAAACCCGATGATGCTTCACCGCGTCAATGGTGCGCCAGCGTGGGTCCTGTTGAATTTCATCCACCACCTGCGGATACCGATCCTGGACAAAAATCACCTGAGGGTTCCACGCCACAACTTGTTCCATACTCACTTGCTTGAAACCTTGCATGGTCGATGCCGCAACGTTGTAGGCGCCCGCGTGCGACATCATCAATCCGGTATATTTGCCAGAACCATAAGTGGTGAGATCCGGATTGGCCATATAAGCGCGAACACGCTGTTGCTCAGTTAACCCTTGCAGACGATCGCTCACCTGTTTGCGTCCAGCAAACGCCGCCGCAATCAGCTCTTTGGCTTGTTGCTGCTTATTCACCACCTCGCCAATCAATGTAATGCCTTCTGTGATACCCAGATCGTAGGCCTGATCCTCATTCTGCATGCTGGGGTTAATCTTGCCTTGTTGTCCCGCATCGTCATGGCGTAAAGAAATCGCCAATACCGGAATGCCCAGCGCCGAAATCTGGTCAATCATCTCTTTTGGCGCGTAGTTGGTGACAAACACCACCTGCGGATGCAGCGCCACCAATTTTTCTAAATCGACGTGGGTCAGATCGCCCAGCATGGCTTTCTGCTTCAGTTCTGGCACCAGTTGCGCGTAGCCATCACCTAACTGTTGCTTCCAGTTCGCGAGGATGCCGACGATCTTATCGGTCGCATTGAGTTGCACCAGCAGATTCAGCGTTTGGTGCTGAAGTACCACCACGCGATCAACCTGATCAGGGATTGTCACCTGACGGCCAATCTGATCGGTCACCACCCGGCTGGCGAAGGTGTTCAAAGAGGTAAAGGTGAGTAAGCCCGCCAGAATCAGGCGGTTAAGCGTTGTGTTCATGAGTTATTCCTGCAGCGTAATACACAGGATTATATAGCGCTAATTTGCAGACGCCTATGACTGATTATGCGGCACGCAGTCGTCGGAGGACATGGCACAGCGTCATCTGCTACTATATCGGCCCAATTGCAGCGTGATCCGCTGTCAATTTTCACCTGTCAAATCAAAACAAAAGCCATCGGGCGAATCAACCTGCATGGCGTTGGAGTAGTGGTTGTTATGTTGCACGATGTAGGAATTATTAATGTCTGGACGTTTCTGGCGGGGGCGCTGGTGATTATTCTGCTGCCCGGCCCGAACAGTTTATACGTGCTGCGTACCGGGATGAGCCGCGGTGCTAAAGCGGCGTCTAAGGCGATAGCAGGGGTGATGATGGGTGATCTGATTCTGATCTTCCTTGCCTGGGCCGGTGTCGCCACGCTGATTCGCACCAGTCCGCACATTTTTATGGTGGTGAAGTATTTAGGCGCAATGTTCCTGCTCTATCTGGGTGTAAAGATTATTCTGGGTGCATTGCGCAAACGTGAAGGTCATCAGCCCGCTGATGCCGTCAAAGTCGAGAACTATTTCCTGCGTGCGCTGTTGCTGGGCGTGACAAATCCGAAAGCCATACTGTTCTATGTCTCTTTTTTCATTCAATTTATTGATCCGGCTGTCACGCATACTGCGCCCGCCTTTGCGGTGCTGGGTTCAATGATTCAAGTGATCAGCCTGAGCTATTACCTGATTTTGCTGATGGCAGGCAGTGTGATGGTTCGCTTCCTGAAGAATCGCACGCGTCTGGTCAAGCTCGGAAATATGCTGACGGGCATGCTGTTCTTTGGTTTTGCTGTGCGCTTAATGAGTGCACAAAGTTAATTTTATTCCCACCGCTCCTCTTCAGGAAACAGCAGGAAAACCTGCTGTTTCCCTTTTCGGGTAGCATTTAAATCATTCCTGGCTTTTCTACAAGCGGCGGTGGGGCAGTTAAGCGACGCTGGCGTTGAGGCCCATGGCCTGATTCTGGATGTCACGCAGGCTGCGAGCATTCAACAGGCGGTTGCCGCTGCGGGGCGAGTGGACATTCTGATCAACAATGCCGGCACCGAACAGATTCGGCCCTCGCTCGAAGTGGATGAAGCGTTGTGGGATACCATTGTCGGGACTAACCTCAAGGGCGCATTTTTTTGTGCTCAGGCAGTGGCGAAAAACATGGTTTCCGCTGCATCCGGCGGCGCGACCTGTGTGGGCGTACCCGGCGCCGCAGCGTATGCCAGTTCAAAGTCAGGCCTGGCGGGGATGACGCGCACGTTGAGCGCAGAATGGGCTGCGCATAACATTCGCGTGAATAACATCGGTCCCGGCTATTTCGCAACGGAAATGACGCAGGTTTTTTATCAGGATGACGCATGGCGCGATGCAATGCAGAAAAAAATCCCACTGGATCGTTTTGGCGAACTCGATGATCTGGTCGGCAGTGTGGTTTTTCTCAGCTCAGATGCTGCCCGATATATTACCGGGCAGATTCTGTATATCGATGGGGGATATCTGGCGTCTATTTAGCCTGCAACACCTCTGGCTGCAGGTCGGTATTGCAGTCACCAGGCCAGTGTGCGGTCAATTTCCCCTCTGCGCCACCATCAATACAGTCGAAAGCAAAACTGAGCAATATGCGTTTGGCTTTTGCGCGCAGTTGTTCTGGATTGAGCTTCATCTTTATCTCTGTCTGTCATTCGAGATTGTGTGCCTGTATAGATAACTTGAAGGCAGCATGCCAATGATTTCACTGCTAAAGTTCAGAGAAGCTCAATCCGCGAGTCAGCCTAACCAACCAATCAGTGCCGCAGCGCACAGACAATAACCGCCAAACAGATGCCAGCGATCATGCTCCAGCCAGCGGGAAAGCCAGCGTAGCGCCAGAAGTCCGGCGACAAAACTGAGTAGCATGCCCACCAGGCTGGGCAAAAGCACGCCGCTGCTCACGGCGACCGTGCCAGCAGATCCTGAACTGAAAGCACGAAGACCCTCTTTGACGATCACAGCCGGTGTCAGCACCACGGCTAACGCAAAGCTAAATTCTTCCGCACGTTGCCGGGCCACGCCCAGGGAAAGACCGGTAGAAATGGTGGCGCCAGAACGAGAAAAACCACGAAAGGGCAGACACAACCCCTGAACGAAACCAATACCTGCGGCGCTTAAAGGTGAAAGTTCGCCGCGATCTTTTTCTTTCAGGCGTGAAGAGAGGATAATTAATAAGCCTGCGGCAGCGAGACCACTGGCAATTATTTTGCTGTTACTGAACAAAGATTCTATTTCAAACGTATCGGCATTCGCGGCGAAGAAATATTTAATCAGCTTCATTAGCGTCAAACCCACTACGCCGGTCACTGCGGTGGCGAGAATAATTAAAAATACATTCTTCTTAAATGTACGGCCTGAACTGAAATAGGTCTCCCGCCAGTTATTCCAGAAGTAAACAATCACCGCGAACATCGTGCCGGTATGCAGCATCACCAGCAGCAGTGTCATATCGGGGGCCGCAGGGTCCAGCCCCAGGAGTTTCTCCGTCATAATGACGTGTGCAGAGCTGGAAACCGGCAGTAATTCTGCCAGCCCCTGAATTACGGCCAGAATGGATACATCGAAATAATTCACCCGTTCGCCCTCAGATAAAATAGTGGAAATTGAGACGTGACTTAACCTCGCACACCCTGACACATTTCTCATTTTAGCCGTGATAAGTATTATCCTATTCGCGTTGTCGTTTATGAAATGTTTACTGAATTGAAAATCGAATAATACGCAGGTGACAACTGTATGACGTGGCGCTGCATTTTTCGATGATGTTTTACCCAGCCGGGCACGTTAAACGACGCTGAAAATAGCCAGCATCGGTGCTGACCAAAATGGCGCATCGCTGCGCTATTTTTGTGCTTTCTGTCGAACCGAATGCATGACAACGAAACATAAGTATTCGATCTTGTATCCAAGTCCGTATCCCATCAGGCGTTATCTTCTCATCGCCAATTGTTGGCATCTTCTGGCACGCAAACTGCATTAATCCCGTTAAGTGACCAAATCGGGAGATGAATCATGTTTGAGGCTTTACTGGATGAGGATGCTACTGCTCTGGCAGCGCTGATCCGCAATGGCGAGGTGTCTGCCCGTGAATTGACGCAAGCCGCGTTGGATCGCATGGAAAAACGCGAGCCATTGATTCAGGCTTTTTGTACGGCGTCACCCGAGTTGGCGTTACAGCAGGCATCAGCGGTGGATGCGAAGCGTGCACGCGGTGAAGCACTGGGTGCTTTTGCGGGTGTCCCATTGGCGGTTAAGGATCTCATTTGCACGGCGGGTGTGAAAACAACCTCCGGTTCAGCAGCCTATGCTGATTTCATTCCTGAAGATGACGATATCACCGTCGAGCGCCTATTGGCTGCTGATGCGGTGCTGCTGGGGAAAACCACTGCGCCCGAGTTTGGTTATAGCGGCGTTGGGCACAATCCGCTGTTTCCTTCACCGCGCAATCCCTGGGATTTGAGCAAAACGCCCGGCGGTTCCAGTGCCGGATCCGGCGCGGCGCTCGCCGCTCGCCTTTGCCCGATTGCATTGGGCAGTGACGGCGGAGGATCGGTGCGTATTCCAGCGGCGCACTGCGGCGTTTATGGATTCAAGGCCTCGATGGGGCGGGTGCCGTTATGGCCCGGCTGCCGCGATGAACGCTTTCCCGGCGTCTCGAGCTGGGAATCACTGGAGCATATTGGACCGATGACGCGCACTGTGCGTGACAGCGCACTCATGATGTCAGTGATGGCAGGGCCGGATATGCGCGATCGTCACTCCATTCCCTGTAGTGACGTTGACTGGATGCTCACCCTGAATAAACCCTTAAACGGACTGCGCATTGCCTTCAGTGCCGATTTTGGCTATATCGCCGTCGATAAGGAAGTTCGTGACGTTGTCACTAGGGCGGTGCGCCATTTTGCGAGTGAACTGGGGGCTGAATTAGAAGAGGTGGATCCCGGCATTGCCGATGAGGGTGCCACTTTTGCTGCGCTGGTGGCCTTTGAAAGCGATCTTACCGGCATGCGAAAGATGCAAAACGATTTGGGTTCACGCATGTCGCCTCATCTGAGCGCCATGCTGCAACGCGAATGGCGCGCTGAACACTTTACCGACGCCAATACCGCTCGTAAGAAGATCTGCAATCAGCTGTGGCGATTTATGCAGCGTTACGACTTGCTATTGACGCCAACGCTGGCAGTACCGCCGTTCCCGCTCAACATGCAGGGACCAGAAATCATCGATGGCCGCATGGTGCGCAGCGATCACTGGTTGTCGTTCTGTTATCCCTTCAATTTCACTGGCCAACCGGCGGCCTCAATCCCTGCGGGTTTCACCGCCAGTGGCTTGCCGATTGGACTGCAAATCGTGGGTCGTCATCTGGACGATGGCCTGGTGCTGGCGGCAAGTGCCGCTTTTGAGCGCATCCAACCGTGGAATCACCTTTATCCTGACTTAATCGGAGTTGCCCATGAGTAACAAATCCTCCCCTGCGCTGGAGCAGGAATTTGAACACGAGCCGGTTCCTTTAAGTCACCGCCACTCGACGCGGTCGGTATCAGCTGTCTGGTTCGGTTTCCCGATGATCCTCACCAACGCGTTGTTTGGCGGCATTATCACCTGGCATTTGGGTTTCTGGCCCGCGCTGATTGCCATCCTGCTCGGCAATCTGGTGCTGTTCGCTTATGTTGGCGCACTGAGCTGGTTTGCAGGTAACACCGGGATGAACTTCGCCCTGCAGGCAAAGCGTACCTTTGGCACCAAAGGCTATATCCTCGTTTCCGGTTTTCTCTCGACTGTCGTGATTGGCTGGTATGCGTTTCAAACGGGATTAACCGGTACAGTGATTAACCAAACCTTTGGCTGGAACGCACTCGCGGTGACCGCCATCGCCATGGTGTTGTATACCGGCGTCACCTTCCTCGGCGTACGGGCGTTGTCGATCCTGGGAATGATTGCTGCACCGCTGTTTGTGGTGCTCGGTTTGGTCGCACTGTGGTTGATTGGGCAGGATCACGATTTCAGCACCATCACTCAGTTCAAAGGCAGTACTGGCGCAGTCGGCGCCATGAGCATGGGAACGGCGGTGACGATGGTGGTGGCGGGATTCGCCGATTCGGGCACCATGACCGCGGATTTCACCCGCTGGTCGAAGGACGGCAAATCAGCGGTGATCGCGGCGTTTTCCGCTTTTCCTATGGCTAATGTGATCTCTTATCTGTTCGGTGTAGTGATTGTGGCGGTGGGCGCGGCGGTTGATCCGGTCAATAATGGCGGTAATTTCCTGCCAATGCTGATGAACCACGGCACGTTACTCTCCATCATCGCTTTCTTGTTTGTTTTCATTAACCTCGGCTCTGTTTGCACGCATTGTTTGTATAACGGTGCCGTTGGTTTTAGCCATCTGTTCAGCAGCAAGATGCGAGTCTGGACGTTGATCCTCGGCGCCATCGGCGGGGCGCTGGCGCTGGCGGGCGTGTGGTCCTACTTCCTCGAATGGCTGAGTTTGCTGGGCATTGTGGTGCCACCCTTCGGCGCGGTAATGATCGTCGATTTAATCTTCATGGCCAAAATCAGTGAGCAGCGCAAAACGCGTCGCCTGCGCGGCAGCGCTTTCGCGGCCTGGGCGATTGGTAGCTTGTGTGCGGTGCTTGCCCACATTGCCTTCCCGCAGTTTGGTGAAGCGGTGATTGGTCTGGTGACGGCAGCAGCCAGTTACACCCTGATAGTCAAACTGAAGCGCGAAAACACCGCCAGCCTGATGGAGCAGAAAAATGCCTGAGTTCACTATTGATTCAACACCTTATCCCTGGCCTTTTGATGGGCGGTGTACGCCTGCGGATACCGCACTGATCGTCATCGATATGCAGACCGATTTCTGTGGCAAGGGCGGTTATGTCGATAGCATGGGGTATGACATCGCACTGACCCGCGCTCCGATAGCGCCTTTGCAGCGCGTACTGGCACGCATGCGGGAGTTGGGCTTCCCGATCATCCATACGCGTGAAGGCCATCGTCCCGACTTGAGTGATTTGCCGGCCAATAAACGCTGGCGTTCAAAGCGGATGCAGGCGGAAATCGGTGCCCCCGGTCCCTGTGGCCGCATTCTGGTGCGCGGTGAGCCGGGTTGGGAAATTATCCCGGAGCTGGCGCCACTGGCGGGTGAAACCATCATTGATAAGCCCGGCAAAGGCTCTTTTTATGCCACCGACCTTGAATTGATCCTGCGTAGTCGGGGTATACGTAATCTGCTTATCTCGGGCATCACCACTGATGTCTGCGTGCATACCACGCTGCGCGAAGCCAACGATCGTGGCTTCGAATGTCTGGTGCTGTCTGATTGCTGCGCCGCGACTGAGCTTAAACATCACGAAGCGGCACTGAGTATGATTCATATGCAGGGCGGCATTTTTGGCGCGGTGGCCAGTTCGGAGACCTTGCTGACTGGCCTGGCACAACCTTCCGCCGCGTTAAGCGTTTAACCATTGCAGATAATGTCCCGGCCACTCAGTCGTTTGTGTGCCGGGCTTACCCAATCCAAAACCATGCCCCCCGCTGGGATAGCGATGCATCTTAACCGGCACGTGCTGTTGCTTACACGCGGCAGCCATGATCAAAGTATTGTGCGGATCGGAAACAGGATCGTCTTCGGCCTGAACCAGGAAAAACGGCGGTGATTGCGGATTAACGTAGGATTGCACCGACCAGGCGGTATCCGCGCTGAGTGATGCGTCTTTCCCCACCAACACTTTATGCGTGGAGGTGTGCGTGTAAGGTGGCTCTAACGTGATAATCGGATAGATCAGCGCGGCACGATCGGCCGTCGCGGGGAGATTGTCCAACGCATCACTGGCCTGATAAGCATGAAAATCCGCGCGGTTCGCCGCCATTCCCAGCAGATGCCCGCCAGCCGAAAAACCTAATACGCTGACATTATTCTCACGGTGACGCACGATACGCAGTGCGCGCTGTGCATCCTGAAGTGACACCAACGCGCCATCTTTCCAACCTTCCTGTGGCAGGCGATAACTCAGCACATACGCTGTGTAGCCTTGATCCGCCAGCCACGCTGCAGCGGGCCAGGCTTCTTTGCCCATTTCGATACGCGTATAGCCGCCGCCAGCCGCAATCAGTACGGCGCGTCCCTTTGGCTGAACCGGCTTGAAGACGGTGAGCGTCGGCATGGCAATATTGCGCTGTGCGCCTTTGGCACTAAACGTCATCGCCCCTAAAGGTCCACCGCCACCCGGCGGTTGTTTTGGCCACAAGGGCAAGACCTGCGCGGGTTTTGGCGCAGAAGCGGCCAGGCTAAAGCCGCTGTGCGCAGCAAACGGGGAGAGCAGTAAACCGGTAAGAAAGTGGCGACGAAGCATGGCCGATCCAGACTGAATGCAAAAAAGGTATTGAATCAGAAGAATCGGCAGAGAGTATGAAGAAGATGTTGTTAAGTATGACCAATCACCTCATTTTCCTTATGCGATCTGCTGCAACGTCTCACCCACAGCGTCAAACAAACGATCTAACTCGGCGGGTTGTGTATTGAACATCGGGCCAAACTGCAGCGTATCGGCACCGAAGCGCACATAAAAACCGGCCTTCCACATCGCCATACCCGCTTCAAACGGCCGAAGTGTGGCATCGCCGTCGCGTGGCGCAAGCTGGATGGCACCCACCAGACCGCAGTTGCGGATATCGATGACGTTTGGGCAATCACGCAGCGCATGTAGGGCGTGAGCAAAGTGTGGTGCCAGCTCGGCGGATTGCGTAATCAGCGCGTCATTTTCCAGTAACGCCAGCGTTGCCAGGCCCGCTGCGCAAGCCACCGGATGGGCAGAATAGGTGTAGCCGTGGGCGAATTCCACCGCGTGTTCTGGCAACTTTTGCGCCATAAAGGTGCTGTAAATTTCGCTGCTGGCGACCACACCACCCAGCGGAACCGCGCCATTAGTGATTTGTTTGGCGAAATTGAGGATATCAGGCGTGACGCCAAAGTATTCAGCACCGCTCCAGCGGCCCATACGGCCAAAACCCGTGATTACCTCGTCAAAAATCAGCAAGATATCGTGCTGCGTGCAGATTTCGCGCAGGCGTTGCAGATAGCCTAGCGGCGGAATAATGGCGCCCGCAGAGCCAGAAAGAGGTTCAACAATCAAGGCGGCGATGTTGGACGCATCATGCAGCTCAATCAGTTTCAACATCTCATTGGCCAATGCCACGCCGCCGGTTTCGGCCTGACCAGCAGTGAAGGGCAGATCGGTTTGTAGCGTGTGCGGAATATGGTCAACGTCCATGAACTGACCGAACATCTTGCGGTTGCCACCAATGCCGCCCAGGCTGGTTCCGGCGATATTCACGCCGTGGTAACCTCGCGCGCGTCCGATAAATTTGGTTTTCGCCGGCTGGCCTTTTATGCGCCAGTAAGCGCGCGCCATTTTCACCGCCGTGTCTGCTGATTCCGACCCCGATCCGGTAAAAAACACATGGTTCAGTTCTCCCGGCATATGTTGGGCAATCTGGTCTGCCAGCTGAAATGACAGCGGATGGCCGTACTGGAAGCCGGGTGAATAATCGAGGGTGCCCAGTTGTTTCGCCACCGCCTGCTGGATTTCACTGCGGCAGTGGCCCGCGCCACAGGTCCATAAACCGGAAAGGCTATCAAAAATCTGCCGTCCTTTATCATCAGTCAGCCAGCGGCCCTGTGCGCCGACAATGATACGAGGATCGCGCTGGAAATTACGGTTGGCAGTAAACGGCATCCAGTGCGCTTGCAGATTGAGATCGGTAGTGTTGACAGCATCAGACATGATGTTTCTCCAGACAGGTGTATGAAGAGTTTGCATTTAACGGTTAGTTAAGTTAAATCCCTATTAATTCATCTTCAGTTATTGATTTACTTACCTATATGAAAAGCAAATCGCTCGCGCAGGTCACCGACTTTGATCTCAAATTATTGCGCCTGTTCAAAACCGTGAATGAGAGCGGCAGCTTCTCTGCAGCAGAAAGTTTGTTGGGCATGACGCGATCGGCCATTAGCTTGCATATGGGCGATCTGGAAAAGCGGCTTGGCATGCGATTGTGTCAGCGCGGGCGCGCTGGTTTTGCCTTGACCGAAGAAGGGCGTGAGATCCTGCGTCATAGCGACAGCATGATGGCGGCTATCGAGCAGTTTCGCTTACAGGTCAACCAGATGCACAAGCAGCTGCGCGGGGATTTAAATATCGGGATTATCAATAATCTGGTGACCCAGCCGCGCATGAAAATCACCCATGCGCTGGAAAAACTGCATGAGATAGGTCCCGACATTAGACTGAATATCAGCATGATGACGGCTGCAGAAATTGAAAGAGGGTTGATGGATGGCCGATTGCACGTCGGTGCACTGCCGGTGACTTCGCCGATATCTGGCCTGGATTACATGCCGTTGTATGATGAGCGATCGCAGCTTTACTGTAGCGACACCCATGCGTTGTTTTCCCACGAACCTGACGATGCGCAACTAAAAGGGTGCGATGCGATTGCGCCTGCTTTTCGCATGACGGCAGAAGCCATTGCCATGCATCAGAAACTCAATTGCAATGCCACAGCAACCGACCGCGAAGGCATAGCCTTTTTGATTCTTACCGGGCGCTTTATCGGTTTTCTGCCCGACCACTATGCTGCACAGTGGGTGGAGAAAAAGATCATGCGCGCAATCGCACCGGAACGTTTCCACTTCACCAGTAAGATCGCTGTGGTGACGCGCAAAGGGCGCAGCCAGAATGCCATTCTTGAACGATTTTTGCAGGTAATTGAGTGGGAATGAGTTTTACCACAAGGCGTAAAACGAACACGTTACTAGTTACAACATACTTTTATATTTACATTAATACGCTAAATTCTGGCTCTCTAGCGTCATCGGTTAAACAGGAATGAAAAGGGATCGTCTGGATGAACTAGCCGCCAAATGCTGGACTTGATACCGACATAATTGGAGCAATGTCCCTTAAGCCTGATATTTTTGGTGCACTTAATCAATCCCAGCTTACATCGTGTGCTGCTGGATGAAGTGCCGCTCTCTGAACGCAACGCTCACGAAGAGTTTGAGCAGCAGTACGCGGAGTTTTATCGACAGTTCGTCGTCAAAACAATGAATACGGATTCAGATCGTGTATCGGTGGTCGCTATTGTTTTGGCTTCTGCGGTTGAGGGGGGGGTGCATGATGCCGCCAGACGTGATCAACTGGGCGCAGATGACATCAAGGTCGAATTACAGCGGCTGATTATGGCCTATCTGCAAAGCTAGCGAGAAAAGAGCAGGGTGACGCGAGCGTCACCCTGAGAGGCGCTTAGGCCCGTTTCGGTTCTCCACGCACCGGTAAATCTCCGGCGACGAAGTAATCTGCTTCGCTACGCGGCAACGGCTGACGACCACGAATGTTATCCGCGATCTTTTCACCGATCATAATGGTGGTGGCATTCAGATTGCCGGTGATGATCAGCGGCATAATTGACGCATCTACCACGCGTAACGCCTGCAATCCATGCACACGGCCTTCGCCATCAACCACCGCCATATCATCGCTGCCCATTTTACAGGTGCCGCAAGGGTGATAGGCGGTTTCCGCATGGTTACGCACAAATTCATCCAGCTGTTCATCGGTCTGGCAATCGAGGCCCGGGCTGATTTCTGCGCCGCGATACTTATCCAGCGCGGGCTGATTGATGATCTGGCGCGTAATACGAATTGCATCACGAAATTCCTGCCAGTCCTGCTCGTGTGCCATGTAGTTGAACAAAATAGCCGGATCACGACGCGGGTCGCGCGATTTAATCTGTACATGCCCACGACTCGGTGAACGCATTGACCCCACGTGACACTGGAAACCGTGTGCTTCAACGGCGTTGGAACCGTTGTAATTAATCGCCACCGGCAGGAAGTGATACTGAATGTTCGGCCAGGTAAACTCCTCGCGGCTGCGGATAAAACCACCGCCTTCGAAATGGTTGCTGGCACCGACGCCAGTGCCGTTGAACAGCCACTCTGCACCGATTTTCGGCTGGTTCCACCATTTCAGTGCGGGGTAAAGTGAAACGGGTTCTTTACACTCATACTGCAGATACATTTCGAGGTGATCCTGCAGGTTTTCGCCGACGCCGGGTAAATCATGCACCACTGGAATATCGAATTTATTCAGCAGCGCCGCAGCGCCTACACCGGAACGCTGCAGAATCTGCGGCGAGGCAATGGCACCGGCGCACAGTAACACTTCACGGCGCGCATGCACCTGATGTGAAGTATTGCTTGAGCCTTGCAGGTATTGCACGCCCACTGCGCGCTTGCCTTCAAACAAGATGCGATCGGTGGTGGCATGGGTGATGATCTTCAGGTTCGGACGCACTTTGGCGGTATCGAGATAGCCACGCGCGGTGCTGGATCGACGGCCTTTTGGCGTGACGAAGCGATCCATCGGACCAAAGCCTTCCTGCTGATAGCCGTTCAAATCTTCCGTGCGCGGATAGCCTGCTTCAACACCGGCTTCAATCATCGCGGCAAACAGCGGATTATTACCAGGCTTACAGGTGGTGATGCTCACCGGACCTTCGCCGCCGTGATAATCGTTGGCACCGATATCGCGGGTTTCTGATTTGCGATAGTAGGGCAGGCAGTTCAGGTAACTCCAGCTTTCCAGGCCAGGCTGCTGCGCCCAGTTATCGAGGTCCATGGCGTTACCACGGATATAGCACATGCCATTAATCAGTGATGATCCGCCCAGCCCTTTACCGCGTCCGCACTCCATGCGGCGATTATTCATATGCGGTTCTGGCTCGGTTTCATACGCCCAGTTATAGCGTTTGCCCTGCAACGGATAAGCCAGCGCGGCTGGCATCTGTGTACGGAAATCGAAGCGGTAGTCAGGGCCACCCGCTTCTAAAAGCAGCACATTCACACTGCTGTCTTCGGTCAGTCTTGTTGCCAAAACGTTCCCTGCGGATCCGGCTCCGATAATGATGTAATCAAATTCCATTAGTCGCTCCTCAGGTTAAAGCTGAATTAAAATACGGACTGAAAACGGGATAACTCGACCTGCACCGACTTCACCTGGGTGTAATTTTGCAAGGTCATCAGGCCATTCTCACGGCCAATACCGGAGTGCTTGTAGCCACCCACCGGCATTTCGGCGGCAGATTCACCCCAGGTGTTGATCCAGCAGATACCCGCTTCGATCTGATGGATCACACGGTGCGCACGGTTCAGGTCTTGCGTGACCACGCCCGCAGCCAGACCGAAATCGGTGGCATTGGCGCGGCGCACCACTTCGTCTTCGCTCTCGTAGGTGAGAATCGACATTACCGGCCCGAAGATCTCTTCACGCACGATGGTCATCTCATCGCGGCAATCGGTGAACACCGTGGGTTCAACCCAGGCACCATTGTCGAAATCGGCGCCGCTCAGGCGTTTGCCGCCGCACAGCAGACGCGCCCCTTCTTTGATACCGGTTTCGATAAAGCGCATCACGTTATCGCGGTGGGGGAAGCTCACCAGCGGGCCAAAGTTGGTAGCAGGATCGTTCAGATCGCCTGCCTTGATACGCGCCACACGTTCAGCAATCTTCGCTTCAAAGGTCGTCTGGAATTTAGCCGGGATAAACACGCGTGTGCCGTTGGTGCATACCTGACCCGAGCTGTAGAAGTTGGCCATCATGGCGATGTCAGCGGCCAGATCGAGATCCGCATCATCAAAAATGATCAGTGGTGACTTGCCGCCCAATTCCATGGTGACTTCTTTCAGGGTGGAGCCTGCGGCATTCGCCATCACTTTTTTGCCGCTGGCCACGCCGCCGGTAAAGGAGACTTTATCGATGCCCGGATGGTCAGTCAGCAGTTGGCCAGTGACCGCGCCACGGCCGTTCAGCACATTGAATACGCCGGCCGGCACGCCCGCTTCGGTGTAAATTTCTGCCAGCTTCAGGGCAGTCAGTGGCGTCACTTCACTCGGCTTAAAGATCATCGCGTTACCCGCTGCCAGCGCAGGGGCCGATTTCCATAAAGCGATCTGAATCGGGTAGTTCCACGCACCAATACCAGCGACCACGCCGAGCGGTTCACGACGGGTATAAACAAACGCCGTGTCGCGCAGCGGGATCTGTTGGCCTTCGAGCGTCGGGATCAGACCGGCGTAATACTCCAGCACGTCGGCACCGGTCACGATGTCAACATATTGGGTTTCGCTCAGCGGTTTACCGGTGTCGAGGGTTTCCAGCGCGGCTAACTCGTCGTTGCGCTCACGCAGAATATCGACGGCACGGCGCAGAATGCGTGAGCGCTCCATGGCGGTCATCGCGGCCCAGACTTTCTGGCCTTTTTGCGCGGCAGCAACAGCACGATCAACATCGGCCTGTTCCGCCTCATGTACCTCGGCCAGCACTTCGCCATTGGCCGGGTTGATGGTCTGGAATGTATTACCTGCGCTCGCTGCAACGAACTGACCATCGATATACAGCTGCTGTTCGGTGAATCGGGACATGATTTCTCCTTCCTCAGTGATTCAGTGCGCCAGCAAGTTGCTGACGGATAAATTGGGTGGTGAGCGTTTTCGCGACATCGATATTGAAGGGCAGGCCGCTTAACGCAGCTCGCAGCCAAAGGCCATCGATCAGCGATGCCAATCCGTGAGCCGCCAGTCGTGCCTGTTCACGCGGCAATTCACGATGAAACTCGGCGGCGAGGGTCGAAAATAGGCGACGGCTGCTGACCCGTTCCAGACGACCCAACTGTGGCTGATGCATGCTGCTGGCCCAGAAATCCAGCCAGGCTTTCATCGCCGCGCTGTGCACCTGCGTGTCATCGAAGTTACCTTCGACAATCGCCAGTAAGCGTGCTTCCGTCTTCGCGCCCGCCAACGGTTTCAGGCGGGCAGCCACGGCATCACGTAACTGACGTGTGATATCGCGCATGGTGGCTTCCAGCAAACCGTTCTTGTCTTTGAAGTAGTGGCTGATGATGCCGGTCGAAACCCCCGCACGGCGCGCAATCTGCGCAATGGTTGCGTCGTTAATTCCTACCTCGTTAATCGTATCGAGGGTTGCATCAATCAGTTGCCGACGACGAATCGGCTGCATTCCCACCTTTGGCATGACTCCAGCTCCACCACAATGTCAGAGGACTATTTAAACTTTTTTTGATTGAACGTTCAATATAAAAAAGAATTTTGTTAGGATACTGTGCTTCGATTGTTACAAAAGCGCAGCGGTGAACCGGGCTATGCGGCTCATCTTCAGAAGAAAGCACTGCTTGGAGGGATAACAGGGGTACTGATAACAACAAGGCCTGGCAGACAGGTCACGCTAATCCATTGAGTCATTACAGGAAATTAACCAGAGGTCATCGATGATTAATCCACCTGCCAGTGAAAGAGACAGAATCAATCCTGTGGTGTTTTACACCTCAGCCGGACTGATTCTGACATTTTCACTTGTCACCATTTTTTACAGCGAGCTGGCTGCGAGTTTGATTCAGACAGCAGTTAACTGGGTTACCGCTACGTTTGGCTGGTACTACATGCTGGCCGCGACGCTGTATATCGTGTTCGTTATCTACATGGCCTGCTCACGTTACGGCGCCATCAAGCTCGGGCCAGAGCAATCCAAACCAGAATTCAGCTTATTAAGCTGGTCAGCGATGCTTTTTGCTGCCGGCATCGGTATTGATCTGATGTTCTTCTCGGTGGCTGAACCGGTCACGCAATACATGCAACCGCCTGAGGGTGCCGGACAAACCATGGAAGCCGCCCGGCAAGCCATGGTGTGGACGTTGTTCCACTACGGCGTAACTGGCTGGTCAATGTATGCGCTGATGGGGATCGCGCTGGGTTACTTTAGCTACCGCTACAATTTGCCGCTCACCATCCGTTCTGCGCTGTATCCAATCTTTGGCAAACGTATCAATGGGCCGATCGGCCATACCGTGGATATTGCGGCGGTGGTAGGAACCATCTTCGGCATTGCCACCACCTTAGGGATTGGCGTGGTGCAGCTCAATTATGGCCTGAACGTGCTGTTCGATATCCCGGAAGGCTTTACCGCGCAGGCGGCGTTGATTGTGCTGTCGGTGATTATCGCCACCATTTCCGTGACCTCCGGCGTGGATAAAGGCATCCGTATTCTGTCGGAACTCAACGTTGCGCTGGCATTGGGGCTGATTCTGTTTGTGCTGTTTAT
The DNA here is from genome assembly GCF_000963985.1 of Pantoea sp. BL1. Classification (NCBI taxonomy): domain Bacteria; kingdom Pseudomonadati; phylum Pseudomonadota; class Gammaproteobacteria; order Enterobacterales; family Erwiniaceae; genus Pantoea; species Pantoea sp. BL1. The sequence goes on from NZ_JZRH01000012.1 coordinate 77,010, forward strand.
GGGCAAAACCGACTTCCTGCTGAATGCGCTGGTGCTCAATGTCGGTGATTACATCAACCGCTTTATGGGCATGACGCTGAACACCTTTGCCTTTGATCAGCCAAGAGAGTGGATGAACAGCTGGACGCTCTTCTTCTGGGCATGGTGGGTCGCCTGGTCACCGTTTGTCGGCTTGTTCCTGGCGCGTATTTCACGCGGTCGCACCATCCGTGAGTTCGTGCTCGGCACGTTGATTATCCCCTTTACCTTCACGCTGTTGTGGCTATCGGTATTTGGTAACGCAGCGCTGTATGAAATCATCCACGGTGATGCTGGCTTTGCACAGGAAGTGATGGCGCATGCGGAGCGCGGTTTCTACAGCCTGCTGGCGCAGTATCCGGCCTTTAAATTCAGCGCCTCGGTTGCCACCATCACTGGCATGCTGTTCTACGTCACCTCAGCGGATTCCGGTTCACTGGTGCTGGGTAACTTTACCTCGAAGCTGAAAGACATCAACAGTGATGCACCCAACTGGCTGCGTATCTTCTGGTCCGTGGCGATTGGTGTTCTGACCATGGGTATGCTGATGACCAACGGCATCTCTGCGCTGCAGAACGCTACGGTAATCATGGGACTGCCGTTCAGCTTTGTGATCTTCTTTGTGATGGCCGGTTTGTATAAGTCGCTCAAAGTGGAAGATCATCGCCGCGCCAGCGCCAGTCGTGAAACGGCACCGTACATTCCGGCCAGCAACGATCGCCTGAGCTGGAAGAAACGTCTGTCGCGTCTGATGAACTATCCGGGCACACGCTACACCCAGCAAATGATGGAGAACGTCTTGTTCCCGGCAATGCAGGATGTGGCGAAAGAACTGGAGTTGCGCGGCGGTCGGGTTTCACTGGACCGCGTGGAGCCGGAAGAGGGCCATCCGTTAGGTTATCTGGATTTGCGCGTGCTGCTGGGTGAAGAGCAGGACTTCGTGTATCAGATCTGGCCGCAGCAGTATTCGGTCCCAGGCTTTACCTACCGGGCGCGCAGCGGTAAATCGACCTATTACCGTCTGGAGACATTCCTGCTGGAAGGCAGCCAGGGCAACGATCTGATGGATTACAACAAAGAGCAGGTGATTATCGATATTCTCGATCAGTACGAACGCCACCTGAACTTTATCCATCTGCATCGTGAAGCACCTGGCAGCAACATCACTTTCCCAAGCGTGTAAACCCACGGACAGCGGCAGACGTGCCGCTGTCCGTGCACTTTCCTCATGGCAGGCTACACTTTCAGGCTGCTCTAAAAGGGGAATGAGATGAAATTGGGTTTCGCGTGTAAATACTTTGATGCACAGGCTAAGCAGCCGTTTCCGTTTAAAATCACCACGCGTACGCGTTTCCTGAGTCTTGATCGTGCCGAACAAGCGCGTTTACTGGCGCAATTGGCAACCAACAACCTTGAAAACCAAATCCTTACGTTGCAGCAGCTAGCAAAACTGCCGGATGCGATGCGCATGATGCGAATTGGCAGTGATTTGTTGCCGTTGTACACCGTGCCTGAAGCCACCGCTATCTACACCGAATTAATGCCCGACTTACAACCGCTGTTCGTGAAGTGTGGTGAGATGGCGCGTGCGCACAACATTCGTCTCTCATTCCATCCCGGACAATATTCCGTACTCGCTTCGGATAACGAAGGGGTAGTGGATCGGGCGATTGAGGATGTGGAGTATCATGCGCTGTGTGCGCTATTCATGGGCTATGGGCGCCAGTTTCAGGATTTCAAAATCAATATCCATATGAACGGCAAAAAAGGCATCGAAGGATTCCGTGCTGCTTTTCAGCGTCTTTCACCCGAAGCGCGCAATATGCTGACGGTTGAAAATGATGAAATTTCTTGTTCGCTGGATGATGTATTACAGGCGCGCGATCTTTGTCCGGTTGTATTGGATATTCACCATCATTGGGTGAAAGAGAATCAATTTATTAAGGCGGATGATGCGCGTATTCCGCTGATTATTGATTCCTGGCGCGGTGTGCGGCCGGTATTACATTATTCGATTGCGCAGGAGGGATTAATCGCAGAACAGGGCTTTCCGGATCAACGCGATTTAACGGTGGCGAAAACCAAACTGCGTGCCCACTCTGACTACTACTTTAATCAGGATTTAAATGACTGGGCGCTGTCATTTAAGGATTTCGACATTATGTGTGAAGTCAAAATGAAAAATCTGGCGGTCGAGCGCTTATACCGTTATGCGCTCGACCAGGGGGCGATTAAGGCGAGGTAATCACAATCGCTACGCGGCGATTCTGGGCGCGGCCTTGTGCACTGTTATTGCTGGCAATGGGGGCGCTCATGCCCAGACCTCGGGTAGTGATGTTGGTTCGCGGTACTTCAGCCCCCAACGCCCATTGTGTAGCCACAGCATCAGCACGTTTCAGTGACAACTGCTGGTTATAATCTGCCTTGCCGTAATTATCCGTATGACCGTCAATGCGGACATGTTGAATTCCGGTGGCTGAGAGATTCTTCGCCATAGTGGCGATGTTGGTTTTACTGGCAGCAGTCAGCTCGGACTCGTTCACGCCAAACAGGATTTTGTCCGATAAACCCAATCCCCAGCCTTCCATGTTTTCGGTAAATCCCGCACTTTGCATGGCGGCAATCTGTGCGGCGGTGAAACGACCTTTTGACTGACATCCCGCGCAAACCAAAATACACATCAGCAGAAAAAGTTTAATTCTCATACGCGTACCTTACTTATCCCTTTGTTTTTGTACATGTGCATATCCGCACGTTCCAGAATCGATTGCACCGTATCGCCATGCTGCGACCAGGCATAGCCAATGGTGACCGAGGTGGTAATCGGCGTGCCTTCCGCGATCATAATCTTCTGTGCAATGGCTTCCCTGATCTCCTCTGTCAGCTGCAGCAGCTGTTTCTCAGTCGCGCGGCTGGTGATTAACATCGCAAACTCATCACCGCCGAGTCGCGCAACCATATCCTGCTTGTAGGCCAGCGCCATAAGGCGTGAACCAATGGCTTTCAGCACCTCATCGCCTGCCGCATGTCCCCAGTTATCGTTGATGCTCTTAAAGCGATCGCCATCCAGAAACAGCAGAACAAAGCGCTCTTGCGCAAATTGGCCGTCGAGTAATCGGGTGAGTTGGGTCACAAAGGCGGCGCGGTTAGCCAGTCCAGTCAGTGGATCTTCCAACGCTTTCGCCGCTAACGAACGGTTATCCCGCAGCAGCGAAGCCTGTAATGACTGCATCTCTGCGAGCAATGAGTTGAGATCGTCCGAAAACAGCTGAAACTCTTTGGTCGTGTTTTCGGGAATACGTAACGAAAAATCACCCGAACTGATGACGTAATGAATCGAGCTGGTGATATTGCGCAGCGTCTGCAAAATGCCCCGATGCAGAAAAGCGCTCAGCATAAAGGCAACGATCAGCACGCAGAGCATACCGCTGGATAAAATCATCACTGAGTAGCGAATAAAATCCGCCGCGCCTTTGACCGTGCCCGCCAGCGTCAACGTCCCGACGACATTCTCCGCGTGATTGATATTCACACTCAGCGGTCGGGCATAGATCCATTCGCGCAGGAAGTTCTCATACCAGCCATCCTGCTGCTGTTGATCTTGCCAGTTAACCAACACGGTTTGATCGTCCGTTACCAGTTTCGCCGAGGCAAACATGCCTTCATTGCCTAACATGGCAATTTTTTTATGCGCGTCATAGCTGTCTTCAAATACCGTGGCGGCGGTCAGGCTATTACTCAATGTCGCGGCAATCAGTTCAAGATTTCGTTTTTCATAACGTTTGATGAACAGTAACGAAGTGGATGTCAGCAGTAGCCAGCACAGCAACAAAATAACCGCAGAGTTAATGATGCTAATCTTGCGCAGCCTGATGCGGATAGATGATTTTTCATTTTTAATTTTTTCAAATTTCATCTTATTGGCTTCCTTTGCGCGACAGCAATAACACATCCGGGCTCACGCGCACGCCACTGCGCGCCAGTGAATCCAGGTTTACGGCAAACATCGGATGATCGGTATTAAAAATAAGACAGAAAGCGGCTCCGATGGCGCAATCGGTATTATTTTCAGCCAAAGAGAGAACAGCGTGGCCTTTCTCCAGGCTGAGCAGTTCGGTCTGCTGCTGCGGTGACTGATCACCGAAATAGAGGGCATCACAGCGATTGCTGGCTAACTCGCTGTCGTTGTTAAGATAAACCACACTGAATGGCAACGATGTCGCTGTGGTGCTGGCAGGGAAATTGACGTGGCGCGCTGAACTGAACACACATAACTGTGGAGCATCGTGCAGCGCGGGCCAGCGGGTGAAGCTGATAATGCCGCTGACAATACGATTGGCTTTGTCATCTTTGGTCGCGGGGTTTTGCGCCGCCGCTGCGGGAAATGAGAGCGGCAATATCAACAGTGTCAGTGTGATAATGCAGGTCAGTGCGGCTTTAAGCTGAGCCAAAAGCAGAAATAAGAGTTCACGAGGGTGAAGACGAGGTTCAATACGTAACATGCCGCCATTCCGCTGGGTTCAACGCGCAAATAGTACCATCGGGATATATAAAAGAGTACAGGTGTTCAATGGCGGAAAACGCGGACTTTTAACGCTGGCAGGATAATCAGATCCAATAATTAATAGAAAATTCAGTGCAGTATTTTAATAAACATGCCGGGCGAAGTGACATCGCCCGGCAGTGAATCGCAAAGATTATTCGCTTAAATCGCGGCCATTGCTGGCAATCACTTTTTTATACCACCAGAAGGATTTTTTGCGGGTGCGCGCCAGTGAGCCTTTACCCTGATCATCACGATCGACGTAAACAAAGCCGTAGCGTTTACTCATCTCGCCTGTTGAGGCCGCGACCAGATCAATGCATCCCCAGGTGGTGTAGCCAATGACCGGAATGCCATCGGCAATCGCTTCGCCCATTGCCTGGATATGCTGCTTTAGATAACTAATGCGGTAATCGTCATGAATCTCGCCGTTGGCATCGATTTCGTCGCGCGCACCCAGTCCGTTTTCCACCAAAAATAGCGGCTTTTGGTAGCGGTCGTACATCATGTTCATGGTGATGCGCAGGCCTAAGGGATCTATACCCCAGCCCCAGGCACTCCGGGAGATATGCGGGTTAGTTAGCGATTTCACCACATTGGCCGCACTGCTGTTTTTCTCGTTCATATCGGCCGAGGTACAGCGTGAGGCGTAATAGCTGAAGGAAACAAAATCCACCGTATGTCGCAGGAGTTCTGCATCACCATCCTGCCACTGGATCTCAATGCCTTTCTCACGAAATACGCGAGCGGCGTAAGAGGGGTAAGCACCGCGTGCCTGCACATCGATAAAGAACAGATTCTCGCGATCTTTCTCCAGCGCCGCCCAGACATCTTCAGGATTGCATGACCATGGATAGAAATTGCCGCCTGCCAGCATGCAGCCCACCTGGTTTTCAGGGTTAATCTCGTGGGCAATTTTCGTGACCAGCGCACTGGCGACCAGCTCATGATGCGCCGCCTGGTATTTCACCTGCTCTGGATTATCCTCTGGTCCGAATACCAAACCCGCGCCAGAGAATGGGCTGTGCAGCAGAATGTTGATCTCGTTAAACGTCAGCCAGTATTTCACCAGTCCGTTGAAAGCGTCAAAGCAGGTACGGGCATAGCGGGCGAAGAATTCAATCATCTTACGATTGCGCCATGAACCGTACTCGGTGACCAAATGCATCGGCACGTCAAAGTGGCATAACGTCACCAGCGGGGTGATACCGTACTTTTGGCACTCTTCGAACAGGCTACGGTAAAAAGCGATACCCTCAGGATTTGGCGTTAATTCATCGCCTTTCGGGTAGATACGGCTCCAGGCAATCGACGTACGAAACACGGTAAAGCCCATTTCCGCCATTAACGCGATATCTTCTTTGTAGCGACGATAAAAATCGATGGCATCGTGGCTAGGATAATATTCATCGTCACGCAGGGTAAAACGCGGTTCCAGCCCCAGTTTGACTGGCATGCGGTGTTCGCCATGAGGAATCATGTCCACCGTGGTTAACCCTTTACCGCCCGCCAGATAGCTCCCCTCTGACTGATTGGCGGCTAACGCGCCGCCCCATAAAAATCCCTCAGGAAATGTCACTTCAGACATAAAAAACCTCAGTTAATCAATTCACATTGACGGCTTTAGCAGGATCCGCAACCGGTTTAGGCTGCGCTGTTTCACTCACCGGAATATCTTCAAAGCCAAGAATCAGCGTCAGAATAAATGAAAGCACCACCGACAACACCATGACGCCACCCACCCACACAATGCTCATCGGGTTGGCCGGATCAAAAAACTGTACGCTGGTAAACAAGCCGGGTGAGGCCATGGAGTGACTGGCCAGCCCGCCGATACCGGCGACCGCGCCACAGATAAATCCGCTGATCAGGCTGGCAATCAGCGGTCGCTTAAGCCGCACCGCCACACCATACAAAGCAGGTTCGGAAATTCCGGCCACAATCGCCGAGGCAGCGGCAGCAAAAGCGGTCTGACGCAGTTCCGGATTTTTAGTTTTAAAGGCTACCGCCAGCGATGAACCGCCAAGTGACAGATTGGCACCGATTTCTGAGGGCATCACCATGCCTTCTTTGCCGGTTTCCGCAATGGTCTGAATGATGGTGGGGGTGAAGACGCGGTGCATGCCCGTCATCACCAGCAGCGGCCACAGCGCACCCATGATCGCCACAGACAACCAGCCCAGATAGCCATGAATGGTGTAAACCAGAGCTGAAATGCCGCTACCAATCCAGATGCCGAGTGGACCAATCAGCACAATGGCAATCGGTGCGGCAATCAACACAATCAGCATCGGTTTGAGGAAATTTTTGGTGACCGCAGGGGTAAAGCGATCGACCCAATATTCGATATGCGACAGGATCCACGTCATCACCAACGCCGGGATGACGGTGTAGGTGTATTTCACCGCCGTCACCGGGATGTAGGCAAACTCAACGGCCTGGCCTTGCGCCGCTTTGGCCATTAAATCAATGAAGTTGGGATGAACCAGCACGCCCGCAATCGCAATGGCCAATGACATATTGGTTTTAAATTTCAGGGCTGCCGAGGCCGCCACCATTACCGGCAGGAAGAAAAAGGCGCCGTCACCGATGACATTCAGTATCACCAGCGTAGACGAACCTTTCTCCAGTACACCGCTCATCTCCAGCACCATTGCCAGCAGTTTCACCATCGATCCCCCGATGATCGCGGGGATCAGTGGCGACATGGTGCCCACCAGCGCATCGAGAATGCCTGCGCCAATCGTGCGCAGGGTGATTTTTCGTTTTAGCGGGGCGCTGTTGTCGCTATTGGGTGTGCCGAGTTTAAGCACTTCCTGATACGCGAGATTAACGTTATTGCCAATGATCACCTGGCATTGGGTGTCGGTATGCACCACGCCCATCACGCCCGGAATCGTTTTCAGCGTAGCGTTATCGATCAGGGCAGTGTCCCGCAAAACGAAGCGCAGGCGCGTCATGCAGTGCGTGACAGCTTCAATATTGGTTAAGCCGCCGAGCGAAGCCACGATGGCGCGTGAAACGTCAGCATAATTTTTAGCCATGAGTTGTAGGTCTCTGATTTTTTTGAGTAGGGGTACGATCGCCCGCTTATCATTAGCGAGTCATGAGAAACCGGTTTCACAAAATCATGAATATGAAATCACTGACAGGCAAGAATTTTAAATTTAGATATTTGAAAGTGTGATGTTGATCGATTATGTGGTGAGAGACATGCGCTCGATACCGTGAAAAAAATCTCCGCATAATTCGCGACTTAGGTACACTTCAGCGATACAAGCGTAAATCAGAGTGAAAAATGGCAACCATAGTTGAGGTGGCAAAGGTCGCAGGTGTTTCAAAAGCCACGGTGTCACGTGTGCTCTCTGGCAATGGGTATGTCAGTGAAGAGAAGCGCGAGAAGGTGTTTCAGGCCATCGCGGAAACCGGCTTTCGCCCCAATTTACTGGCGCGGAACCTGGCAACGAAGTCGAGCCAGACTATTGGCCTGGTGATCACCAACACCCTCTATTCCGGCAGCTATTTTACTGAGCTCATGCAGCATTCCGCCCGACTGATGGAGCAGCAGGGGCGACAACTGCTATTGGTGGATGGCAAACACAGTGCGGAAGAGGAGCGTGCTGCGATTCAATTTCTGCTCGATTTGCGCTGTGACGGCGTCATCATCTATCCGCGCTTTCTCACTCCCGATGAAATGGACGCCATCATTGATCAGCACCCGCATCCGATTTTGGTGATCAATCGCCGTCTGCGGCAACACGACAGTTACTGCATTTACGCCGACCAACAGCGCAGCAGTGCCGACGCTGTGGAAGCGTTAATCAAACGGGGTCATCGTGACATTGCCTTTATCACCGGTTCGCTCGATTCACCCACCGGACGGGAGCGCCTGGCGGGTTACCACTCGGCGCTGGCAAAACATCAGATTCCTGTGCAGCAAGCGTTAATTATTGAAGGGAAGTGGCAGGCGCAAAATGGCGTGGCGGCGGTGGACACGTTGTTGAAACAGGGCAGCCGCTTTAGCGCGTTGGTGGCCAGTAATGACGATATGGCCGTAGGGGCGTTAAAAGCGCTGGCCTCAAACAACATTGCGGTTCCGGCACAGGTATCCGTGCTGGGATTTGATGATATTCCACTGGCCCCGTTTACCGTTCCGTCGCTCTCCAGCGTGAAAATGCCGGTAACGGATATGATTCAGGAAACGCTCTCACGACTGGTCTCCATGCTCGACGGGGGCGAAATGCGCAATCGCCAGCGCTTTTCTGGTGAAGTGGTGATGCGAGAATCCATCGGCCCCGGGCCTTTCGCCCAAAAAACAGTGACGGATTAGTAATATAACGCTGATAAACAATAGGTTGACGAATTTTATCGATATATAATCGAAAATATAGCGATAGTCTTACGCGTTCCCCCTTTTTGTCAGTCATCCTGGAAATGTCATGTTTATCAAGCGTATCACCCTGGTGAAAACAGGTTTCACCAGTGCCATGTTATTGTCCTCCGTTCCGCTGTATGCCACATCCGAGCAACCGACACTTGCTGTTACTGCTTCTGCAAATCAACCCTCTGCGGAAACCGATAAAAAAGCCACCCTGGGCAATCTTGGTCAACAGGAAGTGCGCAATACGCCCTGGTCGGTGCAAACCGTGTCACCTGATTTGATGAAGCGCCAGCAGTTGAAAAGTGTGAGTGATCTGTATCGCTATCTGCCCTCGGTGCAGGGAGAGGGCGCGCGCCCACAAACGCGAGGCATGCAGGGAAGTGTGGTGCAGAACAGCATGATCGATGGGCTGAATGTGGTGTCGACCACCGACTACGCCGCCGAGCAGTTTGATCACATTGAGATATTGAATGGTCTTGCTGGGTCTCTATACGGTCCGGCCAACCCTGCGGGCTTATTCAATTTCGTTAGCAAACGCGCCAGTGACGCACCGCAGCACGCCATTACCGTCGGCGCAGGCACCGGATTAACCCATCAGTTGGCCGGCGATTTCAGCGGGCCGCTGGATAGTCATGATCGCCTGCGTTATCGCCTTAATGTCCTCGATGACGAGGGCGATGGCTATGTGAAAGGCAGCAAAGTTCGCCGTCAGCTGTTCAGTCTGGCGCTCGATGCCAATTTGACTGACCAAACGGTACTGGAAACCAACTTTAGCTATTACCACTTTTACGACAAAGGGCTGCCGGGTAAATTTGCGCTTGGCAAGGGTTTGTCATTCCCCTCTGCACCCGATCCGAAAACGGCGCACCTGGGGCAATCTTATGCGGGTGATGACAACCACACGCTGACCGCTGGCCTGCATATCAAACATGATTTTAACGGAAACTGGCAGGGGGAAATCGGCGTTTTACGCCAGATTGCCGATCGCGAATCCACGGCGGTGACCAACACCTTCACCGACAGTCATGGCAATTACACCACAACCACTTCGTCTGCCACTGCCAGCCGCTTTACGATTAACAGTTACATGGCCAATTTGAATGGGGAAGTGGACACCGGCTGGATTCATCATCAAATCTCTACCGGTGTGCGCGGTTTTGTCTGGAAAAACGATAATCCGCGCAACGGTGCGACTTCGACTTTGGGCAGCGCTTCGCTGGATAATCCTCAGGCATTTGACGAACCGAATTACCCTGATTTTACCGACCGCTACCATTCCGCCACAGCGACCCAGCATGCATTTCTGCTCAGTGATAATCTGCAGTTCTCCCCGCAATGGAGCCTGTTATTGGCGGGCAGTGAGAGCCTGCTCAGTTCGTCTAACTACAGTAAAACCGGCAGCCGCAGCAGCGATTCAGCCAACAGCGGATTCAGCGGCGCTGCCAGCCTGATGTATAAGCCTGTGGATCCCCTGACGTTGTATGTCACCTACGCTGACAGCCTGCAACAAGGGGATATTGCGCCGGCCACAGCCAATAATGCCGGTGCCATTCTGGCACCGTATCGCAGCCGCCAGGTGGAAGTGGGCAGTAAGCTGGCGGTGAATAAACTGCTGCTAACCGCCGCGCTGTTCCAGATTAAACGCCCGTTTGCCTATACCAACAGCAGCGGCGATTACGCTATTGATGGCGAACAGCGGAACCGTGGGCTGGAACTGATGGCGGATGGTGATCTCTCCGAACGTTTGCATCTGTTTGGTGGCATGACGTGGTTAGATCCGCGTCTGCTGGACACCGCCAGCACGCAAACCGATGACAAGCAGATTGTCGGCTTGCCGCGTTACACCGCCAGCCTGTTTGCCGCTTACGATTTGCCGATGTTCAGCGGTACCGACATTCACGGCGGCATGCACTACGTGGGGCGCCGCACCACTGACAATCAGAATGACGGTTGGGTCGGCAGCTATACCACGCTGGATGCCGGTGCAGCTTACAAAACGCATCTGTTCGATACCGCCACGACTTTCCGACTTGATGTCACTAACCTGACCAACCGTCATTACTGGACCAATATTGTGCCCGGTGGTTTGAACGGATACAGCGGGGTAGGCTATGCCAGCGCTTCCCTCGGCGCGCCGCGAATGGTGCAGGTCTCCATGCAACTTAACTTCTAAAGGAGAGAACGATGAGCAATATGTGGCGTCGGTTATTACCGATGTTGATGGTGAGTACATTGGCTTCAGCCCAAACGGTGATTGATGACACTGGCAATCATGTCGAAATCAGCAAACCGGCGATGCATATTGCTGACGCCTGGTTTGCGCATCACTCGTTATTAATGACCCTGGGGGCGGGGGATCGCATCGTGGCCACGGTGAATCATCCTGCTGACCGACCGTGGATGTTTAAAGTTCAGCCGTCTCTTCATCAGGCATTGCAGGCGAAGGGAAAATCTTTCGCCAGTGAAGCGCTGGTGGTGCGTCACGTTGATGCCATCTTTGTTCCAGCGAATGATCCTGACGCAGAATCGTATCGACTTGCGGGTATTCCGGTACTGGCATTGAATTTCGATGATTTCGCGTCCATGAAGCGTTCACTGATCACGACAGCGCAGGTGGTGGGCACGCCAGAGGCGGCGAAACGAGCAGAAGCTTATAACCGCTACCTTGATCAGCACATTGCTGACATCAGCGGGATAACGGCGGATTTAAGTGAGGCACAGCGTCCACGGGTGTTGCATATCCAGTCGCTGCATCCACTAAAAGTCGATGGGCGCAATACGCTGATTGATACCTGGATTCAACTTGCGGGTGGTCATAATGTCGCTGCGGGTATTAACGGTAATATGAAGCCCATTTCGCCTGAAGAAGTGATTCGCTGGAATCCTGACGTCATCATCATTGGTGCGGGCGCCGGATCGCTGGCGGATTCAGAGTTTAAGACATTGTTTGGCAGCGTAAAAGCCGTTCAACAACATCGTGTGTGGCAGAACCCGGCAGGGGTGTTCCCGTGGGATCGTTACGGCACCGAGGTCGCGCTCCAGATTCAATGGGCCGCCAAACAGTTGCATCCAGCGTTGTTCCCACAGCTTGATTTGGTGAGCGCTACGCAGGCGTTTTATCGTCAATTTTATGACTATTCGTTGACGGCGGATGATGCGCAGCGAATTTTACAGGCGCTGCCACCGGAATAAATCGCAATTCTCTAAAAGGTGTCATATTCAATTCATTAACGCCATTATTGAAAACCGATGAACAAACCCGTTATCGCTCTGGTTATAGCTGGTTTGTTATTTGTCCAATATAAGGGTTAATTAAGTAGAGCCACGATGATATGCGCTGATAAATAGCCGGTTTTGGATGGATCCTAACTGGATTAGGCAGTCCAGTGTAAAGTGATGCTTGGTAATATATACATTAACAGATCGTGTATTAAGTGAAATTTTAATCAGACTAAGTCTTATTGTGAGTAAAGAACTGTCAGTGCTAAGTTGAGTTTACACATCCGGACATCTTTCCTGAGGGAATTATGCACGCACGCATCAAGCATCTTGACGGAATGCGCGGTTTAGCCATCTTGATGGTCATTGGTTACCACGCCTATGCACGCTGGCCAGAACTCTTGCCCTATACCAAACTTACACAACATATTCCTTTATTTTCATTCGGCTGGCTTGGTGTAGAGTTATTTTTCATGATATCGGGCTTTGTCATTTTTATGACGCTGGATAAGTCAGACAGCTATATCAGCTTCCTAAAAAAACGCTGGCTACGCCTGTTTCCGGCCATGTTGATTGCCAGTTTGTTACTTTATGCTGTGGGTGGGCTTTTCCCTGAGTGGTCAGTGATGACGCCGTATGTCAGGAATCTGCTGCCTGGGCTGATCTTCACCAATCCTGAAACGCTGACACAAATAACCGGTATTGAATTTAAATCGATGGCTGGCTCATTTTGGTCGCTGTACGTGGAAGCCGTATTCTATCTGATCATTGGCGCCATCTATTTTACTCTGGGACGAAAATATTGCTTGCCGGGCTTGCTGGTACCCATGCTGCTGTTATCTGCTTCGTCGGTATTAAAATCGTTAGGCCATCCCATTTTTATCGATGTTATCGCTAAATTTGGTTTTATCCACTACGCGTGGTTTATGATCGGTTGTCTGGTGTATGAAAGAATGCATGGCTGTGACAAAGGCTTTCATTATGCGGTTGTGGTTGTCGCGATGCTCATTAACTTCAGCTACTACGTTAAAAATGCGGGTGCCCTCACGGTCATTCCCTTATTGCTGGTCATGCTTTTCTTTATTGCCAGTTTTTATTCAAAACAACTGGAACGTTTGTTATCCGTTCGATTTTTCACTGCAATAGGTTTTGCCAGTTACGCTTACTATCTGATACATGAAAACCTCATGATTGCCATACTGATTAAAATGAATGTGCATATCAGAAGTGAAACAGTCATGCTGCTGATGCCGATTGTGGTCGCCGCAGGACTCTATTATTTGGCCTGGTTTATCACCAAATATCTCGAACCGGCGTTGAGAAATATGTTGATGGGAAAACAGACACCTGCGCCAGAGGCGGGTTGATATCACGGTGCGGAATGCATTCCGCACCCATTGTTTCACGTTATAAACCAAACCCATAACGCAGCGCAGTATACGCCACCATGCCTGCCAGGACGGTGGCAAACAAACCGCGCGTGACAATGCCGGTGATCGCCGCAATTAGCGCCGCCAGTAATGATAAACTCAAGCCAGAAGGCGTTAATGCCGGTTTTTCGATTAATTCGGCCGTGACAATGGCCGCCATGATGCCCGCCGGAATAAAACTCAGCCACTGTTGCGCCAGCGGAGCGAGTCGGAAGCGGGAAAGCAGCAGAATCGGGCCGACACGCATCACGGCCGTAATCAGCGCGGCCACCACAATGGTCATCAGGACATTCCGTTCCATATCAGTTTCCATCCTTGTGCTGCATACGTAACAGCAGCGTGGCTAAACTTGCGGCAATCGAGGCGGCGATGATGACGACCACGCTGAGATCGAGATGTCCCGCAGAGAAAAAGGTCATCAGCACTGCGACCACAATCGCCAGCGTCTCCAGCCATTTACGGCGACTGGCGAACCACGTCATTAAAATTAGTCCAATGAACATCGAAACCAGACTGAAACTCAACCCAGCCATCAGTGATTCGGGGACGGCAGAAGCGGCATAAGCGCCAATCACGCAGGCAATAATCCAGTTCAGCCAGGCGGGCAGGTTGAGACCGAACATCCAGGCGAAGGCGATTTTGCCGTGTTGACTGCCGTGCTGTACTGCGACGCCGAAGGTTTCATCGGTGAGCAGCAGGCCGCTGACGACTTTTTGCCAACTGCTTTGGCCCCGGAAAAACACGCTAATCGCCGAACTCATCAACAAATAACGCAGGTTAACCAGCATGACGCTCAACACCACCGAGGTCATTTCTGCCCCCGCGGCCCACAGCGAATAAAATAAGAACTGCGCCGAGCCGGTGTAAAGCAGCGTGGCCAGCAGCGCGGTTTGCAATACGGAAAAACCGGCCAGCGTACCAATGGCACCCGCAGCAAAACCGATACTCAGATAACCTGGCACGGTAGGTAAACAGGCGATAAAACCCGCGCGAAAACTCAGCGGATCGCTGTGTTTCGGCAGGGTCTGACTCTTCGACGACATAACAATTTTCCAAAACCTTCTCAACAGATGCACCCATTTTAAGCCACTCAGTTCAAGGCTATAGTAAAATCCTGCTCCCGGAGTACATCAGCGAAGGATTTGTGATGCAGGAAAAACGTGATGACATCAAATTGTGGCGTGACCGTGCGATGCACGGCGGTATGGAAATCCTGCGTGCGCGCTGTTACGAGCACAGTTATCCGCCACATTTTCACGATGAATTTGTGATTGCGGCATTTGCCCGAGGGGCACAACGTACCCGCATTTGCCGTCAACAGGGCATTGCCGCCGCTGGCACGGTGATGGTGATTCTGCCGGGAGAAGTGCACACCGGAGAAGCGGTGCAGCGTGAGGAAGGCTGGGATTACTGCGCATTCTATCCTTCAGCCGCTCTGGTCAATGAGATTGCGGAGTCACAGATCGCGGGCAAAGGCGAACTCAATTTTGGAGCGGAAGGGATGCGTTATGATCCGCTGCTGGCGCAGCAGATGCTGCAAGCTTCCGCCGTGATGCAAGAAAGTCCGGACGCTGTGGAAAAAGAGTGTGCGTTGTTTCAGGTGCTGAGCACGCTGATCCGTCAACACGGCGAACGCACGCTCAAGGGCGGCGAGCGGCACGCGTTACGGGCCGACATTCGGCAGGCGATCGATTTCCTGCACAGTGATTACCATCAGCCGCTGGCGGTCAGTGAAATCGCTAGCGTTGCCGGGTTAAGCGAATACCATTTTATGCGCACCTTCCAGAAGTTGACCGGCTTATCGGTACATCAATACCTCACACAGATTCGCCTGATGCGGGCAAAACGACTGTTGTCACAAGGCTTCGATGCCGCGCACACCGCCAGTGAAGTGGGCTTCTTTGACCAAAGCCACTTCATCAAGAAGTTCCGCGCCCATTTTGGTATCACGCCAGGTGCATTTGCAGCGGCATCGCAGTAATGGATTAAGGACATTGCCATGATTTCCCGCCATAAACCCAATGAACAGGCGACGCCGCTGTCGGTCGGTTTCGTCTTGCTGAACCGCTCTACGCTCCTGCCGTTCGCGGCTTTTGTTGATTGCCTGCGTTTGACTGCGCAATCAGATAAATCATGTTTAGCAAATGCCCCGTCTTGGTGCTGCTTAAGGCTGAATCATTAAAGGAGTAACGATGAATAACAATATGATGAACGCTCTGTGTCAGGCGCTTCAGTTGCAATACCCGCTTATTCAGGCGCCGATGGCGGGCGTCTCCACGCCTGAAATGGCTGCTGCCGTCTCCAATGCCGGTGCGCTCGGTTCAATCGGCGTGGGGGCATCCACTCCTGAGCAGGCAGCAGTGATGATCGCGCAAACGCAGGCGCTTACCCATGGCCCTATCAACGTTAATCTGTTTTGCCATGCACCCGCAGAACGGAATGTTGCGCGTGAGCAGGCGTGGATAGATCGCTTTGCGCCGTTGTTTGCGCGCTATGACGCCGCGATACCTGAGGCGCTCACCGAGATCTATCAAACCTTCCTGAATAATGACGCGATGCTCAGCGTCATTGAGCAGTCGGCACCGGCAGCGGTGAGCTTTCATTTTGGTCTCCCTTCAGCGGCAGTCATTCAGCGACTCAAGGCGCGAGGGATCGTCTTACTGGCCACGGCGACCAGTGTGGCGGAAGCCTTGACTGTCGCGCGCAGCGGGATTGATTTCATCGTGGCACAGGGGATTGAGGCGGGCGGGCATCGCGGGCATTTTGATCCTCAGGCTTTCGACCATCAAATGTCGACGTTCACGCTGGTGCAGGCAATCCGCCAGCACACTGCGCATCCACTCATCGCAGCGGGGGGCATCATGGATGGCTCGGGTATCGCTGCCATGTTGCAACTGGGCGCAACCGGTGTGCAGTTGGGCACTGCCTTCGTGTTATGCCCGGAATCAGCAGCGAACGCGGCTTATCGCGCGGCAATGAAACAGGCCAGTGCAACCGGCACCGAACTTACCGCTGCGATTTCTGGTCGTCAGGCGCGCTGTTTACGCAATGATTTCTGCGATTTCAGCCGTGACTTCGCGGCCAGTGATGTGCCGGATTATCCGTTGACCTATTCGCTAGGCAAAGCGCTGGCTGCTGCCGCTGCGGCGAAACAGCACCACGGCTATGGCGCGCAGTGGGCTGGGCAGGGAGCGGCGCTGGCGCGAGAAATGCCTGCAGGGGAACTGGTGTCATGGTTGATGAATGCGTGCCAGGGCGAATAAAAAGTCTATCTGCCTTTCGTGGCAGATAGCATCTGATTCACCGGATTAGGATTTTCAAAACCAACACCTCGGTTAATGCTGTTTTGTCTGCCGCGCGCCGCGCGGTATACCTTGCGTGACATCCACACATCTTCGCAGGCAGACATGAGCACACATACACGCATCCGCAAATTCAACACCAAAGAAACGTATCCTAATCAAAACCTCGACAACGATCTTTGCCAAGCTGTGCGTGCCGGCAATACCGTTTACGTACGCGGGCAAATCGGTACTGACTTCGAGGGCAATCTGATTGGGCTTGGCGATCCGGCGGCACAGGCCGATCAGGCGATGAAAAACGTGAAGCAACTGCTGGAAGAGGCGGGCAGCGACCTGTCACACATCGTCAAAACCACCACCTATATTATTGACCCACGTTACCGCGAGCCGGTTTATCAGGTCGTGGGTAAATGGCTGAAGGGCGTGTATCCGATCTCAACCGGGCTGGTGATTTCAGGGCTGGGTCAGCCGCAGTGGCTGATGGAAATTGATGTGATCGCCGTGATCCCGGACGACTGGCAGCCACAAGCAGGAGCCTGATTATGACGTTATCGATTGTTGGGCGCTGTGCCGAGACCGGTCAGATGGGTATCGCCATTAGTTCATCCAGTATTGCCGTCGGCGCGCGCTGCCCTTGGCTGCGCACGCAAGTTGGCGCCGTTTCCACGCAAAACATCACCTTGCCGGCGCTGGGCCCACGCATTCTGGATCAGCTGCAGCAGGGACAGTCTCCTCAGGCTGCGTTAGCCGCCGGGTTGGCGTCGGATGATTATCATCAATACCGCCAGATCACCGTGCTGGCGGCTGATGGGCAAAGTGCCTGCTTTAGCGGAGATAAAACCCTAGGCATAAACCATATGCTGAGTGGCGTGGATTGCGTGGCGGCAGGGAATTTACTGGCCAATCCCGAGGTGATCGTCGCGATGGTTAACGCCTTTGAGCGCAGCGAGGGGCACCTTGCCGATCGCCTTCTGTGTGCCATGCAGGCCGGTATGACGGCGGGAGGCGAAGCCGGGCCGGTGCATTCGGCAGCACTGTCGATTGTGGCTGAACCTGTCTGGCCGATCGTTGACCTGCGCATTGACTGGACGGAGGCCGATCCCATCGATGAACTCAGCACATTGTGGCAGGCCTATCAGCCACAAATGCAGGATTACGTGATCCGCGCGTTGGATCCGACAAAAGCCCCCAGCTATGGCGTGCCGGGCGACGAGTGATGCAAGGAGCTTCTATGGTGACCAGCCGTACGTTACTGGCTCAGCTGGTGGCATTTGATACCACCAGCCGGGAGTCCAATCTGGCGCTGATCGATTTTGTCTGGCGCTATCTGACCGATCTGGGTGTGAACTGCGAGCTGATTCATAACGCTGAGCGCAGTAAAGCCAATCTTTATGCCAGGCTCGGTCCTGCTGGCAAGGGCGGTGTAATGCTCTCAGGGCACAGCGATGTGGTACCCGTGGATGGGCAAACATGGAGCGTTCCGCCTTTTACGCTGACCGAGCGTGACGGCAAGCTTTACGGGCGCGGCACCGCGGATATGAAGGGCTTTATCGCCTGCATGCTGGCGGCCGTGCCGCATTTTCTGGCACAACCTCTTACTCAGCCGCTGCATCTGGCGATCTCTTATGACGAAGAAGTGGGTTGTCTCGGCGTCCGAACCTTACTGGAGGCTTTAGCGCAGCGCCCGGAAAAGCCGGATATTTGCCTGATCGGCGAACCCACCGAGCTACAACCGGTTTTAGGCCACAAAGGCAAACTGGGCATGCGATGTGAAGTGCAGGGCGCGGCGTGCCACTCTGCATATGCACCGCAAGGCGTGAATGCTATCGAGTACGCGGCAAAATTGATTCATCGTCTAACCGAGATCGGTGAGCGGCTGGCCGCCCCGGAAAATCAGGATGCGCGATTTAACCCGCCTTACACCACGGTGCAAACCGGCGTGATTCAGGGGGGACGGGCGCTGAATATTGTGCCGGCAGAGTGTTGTTTTGATTTTGAAGTCCGCACCTTACCCAAAGATGATGCGCAGCAGGTGGCAGATGAACTGGAACATTACGCGCAGCACGACCTGTTGCCTCGCATGCAGGCAGTGAATCGCGACACTTCAGTTCGTTTCACTCCTATTAGTGGTTATCCCGGTTTATATACTGACGCGCACAGTCCCGCCGCGCGTTTGGTTGCGCACCTGACCGGCTCCGATCGCTTTAGCACGGTGGCTTTTGGCACCGAGGGCGGCTTATTCCATCAGGCTGGTATCCCGAGTGTGATCTGCGGTCCTGGCAGTATGGCGCAAGGGCATAAACCCGATGAATTTATCAGCCTTGAACAGCTGAGCGCTTGCGATGCCATGTTGCGGCGGTTAGCGGAATGGATGTGTCTTTAGAGTGACGTTGTCACTCATCACGATTCCCTTTTAAGTCGCCCCTTCAGTCAATTCGTCCAGATTCTTGTTATTCGCACACCCGACTGAAGGGCGCGGCGCCAAAGCCGCGCGCGCATACTTTCCCTGCTTTAACTTTTCCAAACACCAGCTTCAGGAAGCACTAACCGCATGATGCGCGCATTCACCGTATGCTGGTGGCAAGCAAAGTTAGCCCGTTTCTGGAGAGTCCATGGTCAGTGCAGAAGTCACCTCGTTCCCGCAGCCCGACGTGCTGCATCCTGTCGCGAATAAAGCCAACGTTGCCGTGCAACTGGATGGCGTACTCAAACGCTTTGGCGATGCCATTGCGCTACACAAAATTTCATTAACCATCGAAGAAGGTGAATTTATCACGCTGCTCGGCCCATCAGGCTGCGGCAAAACCACGCTGCTGAACCTGATGGCAGGCTTCGCCGAAGCAGATGGCGGTGAGATTTTTATTGATGGCGATCTGGTCACCGAGATCCCACCTTATCAGCGTGAAATCGGTATTGTTTTCCAGAACTACGCACTGTTCCCGCACATGACTGTCGATAAGAATGTCGGTTATGGTTTGCGCATGCGCGGTGTGCCCAAAGCGGAAATCGCTGAACGCGTAGAACAGGCATTAGCGCTGGTTAAACTGGCGGGCTACGGTCAGCGCAAGCCGCGTGAACTCTCTGGTGGGCAGCAACAGCGTGTCGCGCTGGCGCGCGCGCTGGTGATTCGCCCGAAAGTGCTGCTGCTGGATGAGCCGTTCTCCGCGCTGGATAAAAATCTGCGTCTATCGATGCAGGTCGAGTTAAAAGCGATTCAGCGCAAACTCGGCGTCACCACGGTATTTGTCACCCACGATCAGGGCGAAGCGCTGAGCATGAGTGACCGAGTCGTCGTGATGTCTGCTGGACACGTTCGCCAGATTGGTACCCCGGATGACATCTATCGCCGTCCGCAGGACCCTTTTGTCGCGGGATTTGTCGGCGATGTGAATATCCTGCCAGGCCACTACGCTGGCCGCGATAGCACCGCCGTTATAGAGCTGGGCGGCAATAAACTGCGTCTTCCGGCTGAGCGTGTGAATGCCCATGTGGGGGAACGCCTTGATGTCTACATGCGCCCAGAAAACCTGCAACTGGCCCCGCTAAGCCCGCACTCCCTGTTCAGTGCCACGGTGATTACCCATGTCTTCCAGGGCGACCATGTGGATGTGCATCTTGATGCGCCGGCATTGGGCAGCGCGGCGTTATTTGCGCGCCAATCGGGACTCGATTCCCTGACACGCTGGCCGGTGGGCAGTGTGGTGGGCGTGAGCGTTGATGATGAAGGTGTTTGTGCGTTTAGCGCGGCGAAGCAAGGATAATCGATGTTACCTGAAATGATGAACGCTGTGATAGCACGCCAGCCCGGCGGCCCTGACGTGTTGGCCTGTGTCAGCCGTCCTGTGCCGCAACCGGCTGCTGGAGAAGTATTAATTCGCGTCACCTGCGCCGGCGTTAATCGCCCGGATATTATGCAACGTAACGGTATGCCGTTACCGCCAGGCACCACTGACATTCTCGGGCTGGAAGTCTCAGGCACCGTGGTCGCCCTCGGCGCGGGTGTCGAATACCCGGCTGTCGGGAGCGCCGTTATGGCGTTACTGAGTGGCGGCGGCTATGCCGACTATTGTGTCGCGCGTGCCGAACTCTGCCTGAACGTCCCGCATACCCTGCCGCTGGGTCAGGCAGCAGGTGTGCCGGAAGCCGCATTTACCGTCTGGCATAACTTGTTTGAGCTGGGCCGTCTGCAACCGGGTGAAACGGTATTGATCCATGGCGCAGCCAGCGGAGTGGGCACCTTTGCGGTCCAATGCGCCCAGGCATGCGGTGCTCAGGTGTTCGCGACTGCAGGCGGTGCCGACAAAATCGCAGCACTGCAACAGCTTGGCGTCTGCCGTGCCATTGACCGACATGGCGAAGATTTTGTTTCCGTCATTGAGGATGAAACCCAGGGCCGCGGTGTGGATGTGGTGCTGGATAACGTGGGCGGCGATTACGTGGCGCGCAACCTCAGCGTACTGGCCCCCGGCGGACGCCACGTGAGCTTGTCGTTTATGCAAGGGGCGAAAGTTGAGATCGACTTGCAAATGGTCATGCGCAAAGGGTTAAGCCTGACGTCATCCACCTTGCGTCCTAAAAGTGCCGCTGAAAAAGCGCGGCTGGCGCAACGTATCAGCAAGCATCTGCTGCCTTTGCTGGCGAGCGAAAAAATTGTGCCGATCATTCATACGACGCTCCCGCTGGCGCAGGCCGCCGACGCCCATCGCATTCTTGAAGCTAACGCCAACATTGGCAAAGTTCTGCTGCAGGTGGCGTCATGATGCAACTCTTTTACGCCAGCACCTCGGCGTATGTGCGTAAAGTTATGGTCTGTGCGCAGGTATTGGGTCTGGCCGACGCGATCGCGTGGCTGGATTCGGCGGCACATCCTGTCGAACGGGATGAACGGATCGCCGCGTTTAATCCTCTGGCGAAAGTACCGGCCTTGCGAACCCATCATGGGCTGTGTCTGTATGACAGCCGCGTCATTTGTGAATATCTGAACGCGCTGTCACAAGGCACGCTGTTCCCCGCAACCGGGGATGCACGCTGGCAAAGTCTGACAAGACAGTCATTGGGCGATGGCTTAATCGATGCCGCCTTATTGGCCCGCTATGAATTTAGCGCGCGCCCGGAAGAGAAACAGTGGCAGAACTGGGCCGACGCGCAGTTGAAAAAAGTCTCCGCTGCACTGGGCGAAATCGAACGACAAGTTTCGCAATTCAGCCAGCAGCCTGATGATATTGGTCTGATCGCGATTGGCTGTGCATTGGGCTATCTCGATTTCCGTTTCGCGACGCTTAACTGGCGTGATAGCTATCCGCTGACTGCCGCCTGGTTCGCGCATTTTGATGCTCATCCGGCGATGCTCGCAACGCGTCCGCACGTTTAACCAGGAGTTTTCATGTCACAGCAAATCTATTTTCTGAATGGACCCAACGCCAATTTGTACGGCCTGGATAAGAATGGCACTTATGGAAGCGAGAGTTTTGTCAGCATCGGTGAACGCTGCCAGCGCCGCGCGGCGTCACATGGCGTGGTATTGCACTTTCGTCAGAGCAACCATGAGGGTGTGCTGGTCGACTGGATTCAGGAAGCGCGACAAAATGCCGCAGGGCTGATCATCAATGCAGCCGGTTTGACCTACAGCTCCGTGCCGATTCTGGATGCGCTGCTGATGTTCGATGGCCCGATCATCGAGGCTCACATGAGTAACATCTGGAAGCGCGAGCCGTTCCGCCATCACTCCATGGTGTCGAAAGCGGCAACCGGTGTGATCGCGGGGCTCGGCGTGCTGGGCTATGAACTGGCGATTGATGCGGTCGTCACGCTTATCAAGGCGGATGTGGCATGACAACCTTGGTGTTTTACAGCGAATTTGACAGTTTTTCCGAGTGGTCAGCATTACTGGCACCGCATCTGCCCGGTGTGACAATTTGCCGTGCCGAGGAGGTTCAGGACGCTAATGACGTGCACTTCGCGCTGGCGTGGAAACCGCCACACGGTTTCTTTGCCCCGTACGGTAATCTTAAGCTGTTGGTGAATCTCGGTGCCGGTGTCGATTCGCTGGTGGGGCGCGATGATCTGCCGGATATTCCGATTATCCGCCTGTCCGATCCTGATATGGCCAGGATGATGGCCGGCTATGTGCTGTTTGCGGTGTTGCGCTATGCACGCGATATTCCGGCATTTGAACGGGCGCAGCGTGAGCAGCGCTGGCACTATCTCCACCCTCGGGTGCCATCAAGCGTGCGGGTTGGCGTGATGGGTTTGGGAGAGTTAGGAGCCTTTGCGGCGCAGGAATTAGCACGACAGGGGTTTACTGTACGCGGCTGGTCACGCTCGCAAAAAACCATTGCCGGTATTGAATGCAGCAGCGGGTTGGCATCGCTGGATGATTTCCTCAGTCAAAGCGACATTTTGGTCGTGATGTTGCCATTAACGCCGAGTACTACCGGTTTGCTGAGCCAACAACGGCTGGCGCAGCTGCCAAAGGGGGCGGCCTTTATTAATGTGTCACGCGGCGCGATTGTTGATCAGGCTGCGCTGACCTGCGCGCTGCAATCGGGAGATATCGCCGAAGCCACGCTGGATGTGTTTGACCGCGAACCGTTGCCGCCAGAAGATCCGCTGTGGCGCATGGAGAATGTGTTAATTACCCCTCATCTGGCCTCGGTCGCCATCCCCGCCAGCGCAGCGTTACAGGTTGCTGAAAATATCCAGCGGGCCGCGCGCGGGGAAGCGGTCTCCAATCAGGTGTTCCCGGAGCGCGGATACTAAGCGTCTTCAGGCGACGCGCACCACTTGTGGGTCGAAATAGCTCGGTGCTGCCATGCCAGGAATGTACTGATCGGAAATGAACATATGGCAGCGTTCGGCAAAGGCGTTCACCACCATCGATTGCTGGGTGTTGGCCATCGTGGCGTAGCCGAGCTGCATCGGCTTGTTTACCCCCGCAAGGCGCACCCGGATCAGCCGTTTACCATCCTGTGAGAGGTGCGCCTTCGGGCGCACGTTGGCAATGCCAAAACCCACGCCGTTGGCCACCATGGCGCGCACCACTTCCATGTTGCTCGAACGCATGACCACATTCGGCGCCACGCCCGCTTCACTGAACAGGCCAAGAAAATATTCGCGGCTCCAGGGCATATCCAGCAGCACCATTGGCATCGTCGCCAGATCCTGAATGGTCACCGCCGATTGTGTCGCCAATGGATGATGTTCGCCCACCATCACATACGGCGGCAACTGCGCCAGGGATTTAAACGCCACGTCATTGGCGGGCACTAAATCATAAGTGAGGGCGATGTCGATATCTGCCGAGCGTAATTGCTTCAGCAATTGCTCGTGGTTGCCTTCGACCAGGGTGATACGTACGCCAGGAAAGGCGCGACCAAAGCCAAACACCAGTTCCGGCGTCAGCATCGGTGCCAGCGTATCCAGACAGCCCACGCGAAGCGGGCCGCGTACGTTGTTGAGTGACTCAGAGGCGATGGTATAGAGGTTGTTCATCTGATCCAGAATCAGCTTGGCTTCTTTTAACACCTGATGACCAATCGCCGTCAGGGAGACGCCCTGCGCATGGTGACGCACAAACAGCTGCACCCCCAGTTCAGATTCGATATGTGTAATGGCTGCGGAAATCGACGGTGATGAAACGTGAATACGTTCCGAGGCACCAATAATGCTTCCGGCCTCACCGGATGCGACAAAATATTCCAGCTGGCGCTGGGTGATGCGACTGAGCATGCAGATTCTCCTGGGATCGCCGACGCGATCGTGTCGCGCCAGTCATTCTAATAGTGCCGATTACCCTGCATTAATCATGCCAGAGGCCGGTTAACAGCATGATCGCCTGACCGTACCATCACGCCCATTCGCTTCTGCCTCATCACTGGTTAAGAAAATCCGTTGTAAAGCAGCGTCGTTTTTAGCCTCAGAAATCCTGATGCAAGGGCGAGGAAAAGGCTGTTTTACCGAATCACATCGCCACGGCATTATCCCAGCAACACCAGAAGAGTCCGATAGCACTGTTTTGGTGCATCGCGTTTCACCTTGCTGTTACAGCCATTTCATTCATTGGGGACGAGAATATGTTGCGTAAGATTTGTGCCTTAACATTGCTGACGACGAGTGTATTAACTGCAGGTAATGCAATGGCCGCCGACAAGCTGATTGTCAGCACCTGGGGCGGCAGCTTTAAAGACCTGATTGATGAAACCATCGCCAAAGAATTCACCAAAGAAACCGGCGTTGAGGTGCAGTTTGTGACCGGCGGTACGATTGACCGTCTCAACAAAGCCAAACTGGCGGGTGGCAAACCGGAGACAGATGTGACCTTCACCACTGCGCACGTCGGCTACCTGTATGCCAATAGCGGCCTGTTTGAAAAGCTCGATATGAGCAAAATTCCTAACGCGGTCAATCTGGTTGAGCAGGCGAAGGTCAGCCCGTATCACCTCGGCGTGTGGGGCTACGTGTATACCATTGGCTATCGCCCGGATCTGGTACCGAAAGGTGAAACCTTTACGAGCTGGAATGACCTGTGGAAACCCGAGCTGAAAGGCACGCTGGCCCTGCCAGATTGGGATCCAAGCCATATCATTGCCGTTTCCGCCAAGCTCTCAGGTGCTGATGCCGCACATTGGCAGCAGGGCGAAGCGAAGATGAAGGCACTGATCCCGAACATCAAATCCTTCTATACCGATGACGCCAACAGCCAGCAGTTGATCTCCACCGGCGAAACGCCTGTGCAGGTCATGCTGTCCATGAACGCCTACAGCATGATGGCCGAAGGGGTGAACATCAAACTGGCGATCCCGAAAGAGGGTGCCATTTTGGGTGTGGATACCGTCGGCATCAACAAAGGGACTAAACACGCCGATCTGGCTTACAAGTTTATGAATATTGCCTTGAAACCGGAAATTCAGGAGCAGGTGGCGAAGATCTATCGCGGTAGCCCAACGGTGACCAACGCGCATATCGATCCGGAACTGGCGAAACTGCCTGGCATGTTGACCACACCTGCGCAGTGGAATGCCACCATCAACACCGATCCACAACTGCGTGCCGAGAAAACGGCCGAATGGCGCCAGTGGTTCTCTGAAAACATCATGTCTCATTGATTCGTTCATCACGGGCGGCCTCCGGGTCGCCCACAAGCAACACTTTATTCAGGCAGCAACGTCTATGACGAGAAAACCGACATTTTTACCCTGGTTCATTATCCCCGCCACACTGACAGCACTCGGACTGGTTGTCGCCATGTTCGCGGTGATGCAGTTTAGCGTGCGGGCTTATATTCCCGGTTCGCTCGACGTGGGCGGATTTACCCTGGCAAACTTTAACGGACTGCTGAAAAGCATTTACGCCGATGCTTTTATTAACACGGTGATGTTAAGTGCCAAAACTGCCATCTTTGGCTTGTTGATGAGTTATCCGCTGGCCTATGCGCTGGTGCGCACGCGCACCACCTGGATCAAATCGACGATTTTGATCATTGCGATTACGCCGTTGTTCCTTGGTGAAGTGGTGCGGACCTACTCGTGGATTATCGTGTTGGGAAACAGTGGCTTCCTGAACAGTCTGCTGCTGGCCACTGGCGTCATTTCAAAACCGATTCAGTTTATGTTTACCCAGAGCGGCGTGGTGGTGGCGCTGGTGCACGTCACCATGCCGATTATGGTGCTGATGCTGGCCACGGCACTGTCACATATCAATCCTGACTATGAAAAAGCCGCGACCAGTCTTGGTGCCGGCCCCGTTCGTACTTTGTTGACGGTGACGATTCCCTTATCGATCCCGGGCATCGTTGCCAGCCTGACCACGGCATTTGCCTGGACCTTCAGCGCCTTCGCCACGCCTCAGCTGATTGGCGGCGGACGAGTCAGCACCGTGGCAACCATGGTTTATCAGCTTGGTTTCTCGTCAATGAACTTCCCGTTTGCCGCTGCACTCAGTATTGCCGGTTTGATTCTGACCATCCTGCTACTGATGGCATTGAAACGGTTGACCCGCTTCCTGCACGTCATGGGAGAACATTAATATGACCCGTTCGATGAACGATAAACTGGTGACGCTGGCCGGACGTTTGCTGGTTGCCGCCATCCTGATTTTTGTCATGCTGCCCACCATCGTGGTGTTTATCTCCTCATTCAGCAGCACTGCGGTATTGTTCTTCCCACCGAAAGGCTGGTCGCTGCGCTGGTTTGAGCGTGCGGTGAATTACGATGATTTTCGTCACGGTTTCTATTCCGGGCTGATTGTCACCGCCTGGGCATCCTCGCTGGCTGTGATCATTGGTGCGACGCTAGCGATTGCCATTGAGCGCTACGCCTTCCCGTGTAAGCGAGTGCTGGAAGGTATTCTGTTATCGCCACTGTTCATCCCGCATTTCACCATTGGTTTAGGGCTGCTGATGTTGGTGTCACAGCTGGGGATCGGGCGTGGATACCCACTGGTCATTTTCTGCCACATCGTGCTGGTGTTGCCGTTTGTATTACGCAGCGTCTACGTTTCGCTGAAAAACCTCGAACAGCGTATTGAGATGGCAGCAGCCAGTCTCGGCGCCTCACCGCTGCGGGTCGT
The DNA here is from genome assembly GCF_000963985.1 of Pantoea sp. BL1. Classification (NCBI taxonomy): domain Bacteria; kingdom Pseudomonadati; phylum Pseudomonadota; class Gammaproteobacteria; order Enterobacterales; family Erwiniaceae; genus Pantoea; species Pantoea sp. BL1. Next base: position 104,469 of record NZ_JZRH01000012.1, read on the forward strand.
GTGGACCATTACGGTGCCGTTAATTTTACCCGGCCTGTTTGGTGGCTGGATGTTTGCTGCAATTCTCTCCTTTAATGAATTTACTGCATCGCTATTTATTACCACCCAGGCCACACAGACTTTGCCGGTCGCCATGTACAACTATGTGCGTGAATTTGCCGACCCAACGCTCGCTGCGTTGTCAGTGATTTATATTGCGGTAACGGCTGCCATGCTGATCATCGCGAATAAGTTCCTGGGGCTCGGAAAGATATTAAACGTTGAAGCCCGTCATTAACTATTCACCATGCGCTTAGGTTTTGCCGAAGCGCTGAATTAAAAAAGCTTGCTTAGCATTAACACGAACAATGATTACGATGATAAATAACCATCGCGTTCAAATCTATTTAGGGATTTCACATGTCAGTAAAAAAAATTAATACCGTAATTGTCGGTGCTGGTCAGGCGGGCATTGCTATGAGTGAACATCTTTCATTGATGGGTGTCCCGCATATTGTATTTGAACGTCATCGTATTGCAGAGCGCTGGCGTTCAGAACGCTGGGATTCACTGGTTGCTAATGGCCCCGCCTGGCACGATCGCTTTCCCTCAATGAAATTCGAAAATATTTCTCAGGAAGCGTTTCCGCCTAAAGAACGCATGGCTCAATATTTCGAAGATTATGCTAAAATGCTGAATGCGCCGGTTCACACGGGCGTTGAAGTGCATCAGGTTGAACGTCTGACGGGACGCAGCGGTTTTAAAGTGCTGACCTCGATGGGGGAATTTGAAGCGGATAATGTGGTGGCGGCAACCGGGCCCTTCCAGAAGCCTTCATTCCCGCAGATCGTACCGGAAAGTACCCATCTGCATCAGATTCACTCCTCATCCTATAAGAACCCGCAACAGCTGCCAGAAGGCGGGGTGCTGGTGGTGGGTGCCGGCGCATCAGGCTCACAAATTGCTGAAGAGCTGGGTAAAACAGGCCGTAAAGTCTATCTGTCGGTCGGCGAGCACTATCGGCCACCGCGCTCTTATCGTGACCGCGATTATTGCTGGTGGCTGGGCGCATTGGGCTTGTGGGATGAAGTGAAAATCAAACCGAAAAAAGAGCATGTTGCCTTTGCCGTGAGCGGCTATGAAGGCGGTAAAACCGTTGATTTCCGTCGTCTTGCACATATGGGCATTACCCTGGTCGGGATTACGCAGCAATGGAATAACGGGGTATTGAGCTTTGCGGGTGGTCTGGCTGAAAATATTGCTGAAGGTGATAAAGCTTATTTCGACGTGCTGCGTGATGCCGATGCTTATATTGAGCGTAACGGTTTGGATTTACCGCTGGAGCCACAGGCCTGGGAGTTATTGTCCGATCCAGACTGCCTGATAAATCCTTTGACGCAATTAAACCTGGCTGAGGCCGGTATCACCTCTATTATCTGGGCGACAGGATTTAAATTTGATTTTAGCTGGTTGCAGGCCGACGCATTTGATGAGAAAGGTGTGCCTTTCCATAAACGTGGTATTTCTGCAGAGCGTGGCATTTACTTCCTTGGCTTGCCAAATCTGGTGAATCGCGCCTCATCCTTTATTTACGGCGTGTGGCATGATGCAAAATATATTGCCGATCATATCGTGCTACAGAATGCCTATACGGACTACGAGAAGTCGTAAGTTATCTGTGTGTGTATTTGCGTGATCGCAGGCGGCTAAATGTTGTTTTATTTGGCCGCTTTTTTATCAGGTGGAAAATGACGATTACCTGTATTGAAGAATTACGGCAGCTGGCGAAAAAACGTGTGCCGAAGATGTTTTATGACTATGTCGATGCAGGTTCCTGGACGGAATATAGCTATCGTGCCAACGAATCTGATTTACGTCGCATCGAATTTCGTCAACGTGTCGCGGTGGATATTGCTGAACGCAGTACTATGAGCCGAATGATCGGGCAAGAGGTCGCTATGCCGGTGGCGATCGCCCCCACCGGGCTGACCGGCATGATCCATCCCGATGGCGAAATTCATGCGGCACGCGCAGCGAAAAAATTCGGGATTCCTTTGACGCTCTCTTCTATGAGTATCTGTTCGCTGGAAGCCGTGTCACAGGCCACAGAGGGACACCCATTTTGGTTCCAGCTATATGTATTGCGTGACCGGCAGTTCGTGGCAAACCTGATCGATCGCGCTAAAGCGGCCAACTGCAACGCGTTGGTCGTCACCATGGATTTACAGGTCTTTGGCCAGCGCCATAAAGACATCAAGAATGGCCTCTCCACGCCGCCGAAAATGACGCTGCGCAATATGCTGAATATTGCCAGTAAACCGCGCTGGTGCTGGCAGATGCTGAATACGAAGCATCGTAATTTTGGCAATATCATCGGGCATGTGAGCGGTGTGGACAATATTGACTCAATGGTTGAGTGGACGGCACAACAGTATGACCCACGGCTCTCCTGGCAAGATATCGAATGGATAAAGCGACATTGGGGCGGCAAGCTAATTGTGAAGGGCATCATGGATGTGGCTGATGCGCAACGGGCTGTTGAAGCGGGGGCCGATGCGTTGATTGTTTCCAACCATGGCGGGCGTCAACTGGACGGCGTGTCTTCGTCAATTACATTGCTGCCGGAAATTGTGGCGGCGGTCGGCGATCGGATTGAAGTGCATTTTGATGGCGGCATTCGCTCCGGCCAGGATGTGTTAAAGGCAGTAGCGTTGGGAGCCAGGGGCACCTATATCGGACGCAGTATGCTGTACGGTTTGGGGGCGATGGGTGAAGAAGGGGTGACCACAGCGCTCAGCATCATCCGTAACGAGTTTGATCTGTCGATGGCGTTTTGCGGCAAAACCGCTGTAGCGGACATTGATAGCGGGATTTTACGCGTGCGCTGAAAGACGGGGAAATAGCGGGAGGCTAGTCAGCCTCCCGCCGCGTCATTAAAACACTTCATCCAGCAATTGATACAGGCGTTTGAAGGCACGCTGCGTCACTTCCGGGTGATACTGCGACACGCCAGCATTGTCGGCTTTCGGATCGGTAAATGAGTGCACCGCACCCGCAAAGCTCACCAACTGCCAGTCAACGCCCTTGCTGTTCATCTCATTGGCGAAGGCAGCTAACTGCTCACGCGGCACCAGGGGATCGGCCGCGCCGTCCAGTACCAGCAGTGAAGCCTGAATAACCTGGTGGTCATAAGCGCCTTGGGTATCCAGCGTGCCGTGGAAAGAGGCGGCCGCTTTGATATCCGCGCCGCTACGTGCCAACTCCAGCGCACAGTGGCCGCCGAAGCAGAAACCGATAGCCGCCACCTTATCCGCATTTACGGGAGCCGTCGTTTGCGTGCGCAATGCGCTGAGAGCGGCCTGCATGCGCGCCACTTCGGCTGGGGTGTCTTTCACTGCCATCATCATCGCACCCGCTTCTTCGCCGTTAGTGGGGCGTTGACCCTGACCGTACAGGTCAGCCACCAGCACCACATAGCCGTGGGCAGCAATGGCTTTGGCTTGTTCAGCAGCATCCGTGGTGGCACCCATCCAGTTGGGCGCAATCACAATGCCTGGTTGAGCGAGGTTATTATCAGCCTGATAAACTAAGTAACCTTCAAATGTATCGTTGTCCACGGTGTAAGAAAGGAATGAAGACTGGATATTGCTCATTAATTAAGCTCGCTTATTTTTATTAGCAGATGAAGCCCCGACGTTACCGACTATTTTAGATTAAGCAATTGCATGCTGGACTCACCGCACCAAATGTTTAATGTCATATTTAACATTTCACTTCAGCGTTAAATTTCTGCCATTTTAGGCTGGGCTTTTCCTCCGCCAAGCGTGCTAAGAAAACTGAGCAGGGTGAATACCGTCATAATGCTCACCATAATCCAGGGCGTGCCATTGTTAAGCCCTGCCAGCAGCAGTGAGGAAACAATGCCACTGCCGTATTGCAGAGAACCTATCAGCGCCGATGCTGAACCGGTGGCATTCGGCACGGCATCCAGCGCGGCCGCGGTGGCTGAGGCTGCAATAATCCCGTTCATCGAGAAGAAGATTAAAATACAGATAACCAATCCCGCCAACGCTGCTGGATGCGTTTCCAGTACAAAACACATCACGAATGTCATCAGTGCGGCGATAAAAGAGGCGGATTTCAGCAGCGTCTCCAGTCTGACCTTTTGTACTAAACGTTTATTGAGGGTGCTGACCGTCACCAGACCCAGGATATTAATGGCGAACAGCCAGCCATAATGTTGCGGATCGATACCGAAATAGCTGATATACACCGCAGGCGATCCGACAATAAAGGCGTAAGCGGCAACGTAATAAAAAGTGACACACAGGGTAAAGCGCATAAAGGTTTTATTCTGCAGCAGCGTGCGATAATTACGCACTATTTGCCGAGGTGACGCCTTTACCCGTTTTTCCGCGGGCAGTGTTTCAGGAAGCCAGAGCAGTGAAATGAACATCAATGCGCCGACCACCGCCAGAAACCAGAAAATCACCGGCCATTGCGAGTATCGAATGATTTGCCCACCCATTAAGGGGCCCGCGATTGGGGCGATAGCCATGACAATGATCAACGTTGATAGCATCTGCGCGGCACGTGTACGGGTAAACAGATCGCGAATCATTGCACGTGCCAGCATTGGGCCGGTGCAGGCGCCAGCCGCCTGAATGACGCGCCAGAAGACGATTTGAGACATATCGGTAGAGAGTGCGCATCCCGCTGAACCGATAGCAAAGATAATCATGCCGATGTATAGCGGTGTTTTGCGTCCGAGTTGATCGCTAATCGGGCCCCAGATTAACTGCGCGATGGCAAAGCCAATCAGAAATCCAGTGACCGTCAGTTCCGAATCACCGTGTAGCGCGGCTGACATCGCAGGCATGGCCGGAAGATAGATATCGGTAGAGAGCGAAGTAAATGCCATCAGCGCACTGAGAATAATTATAAAGGCGATACCGGTTTTCATATCCGGAGGATGCGTTGCAGTTTTGATATCCATAATGTCTTTTTATGAGAGAAAGGAAGGTGCTGTGCAGTGCCAGGGCTCGAACACAGTATTGGAAACGGGTTGGAGCCTAGCTTAACAAAGGCGAGCGGGATTGATTAGGTGCGTCAGTCTACTAACACCTATGAGAAAATTTCATTAATGGAATGGCTAACAAGACAAAAGCACATCACTGCCCGAGCAGTGATGTGCTTCAATGCGATTAAGGCTGCTGCGATGCCAGTTGCAGCAGCAGCGCTTTCGCCACATCTTCTGAGCTGGCCGGATTTTGCCCGGTGATCAGATGACCGTCTTCTACGACAAACGGTGCCCAGTCAGCGCCCTTTTGATAATGCGCACCCAGTTTGATGAACTCATCCTCAATCAGGAAAGGCACCACATCGGTCAACTCAACGGCTGCTTCTTCGCTATTCGTAAAGCCGGTGACCTGCTTACCCTGAATGAGCGGGGCACCGCTGGCGGCTTTCACATGACGCAACGCGCCAGGCGCATGGCAGACAAAACCTATCGGCTTACCTGCACGATCAAAGGATTCAATCAGCTGAATGGAGTCTGCTGACTCCGCGAGATCCCACAGAGGGCCGTGGCCGCCAGGATAAAAGACGGTATCAAATTCTTGCTGATCGATGCCTGCCAGCTTCACGGTATTGGCGAGTGCCTGTTGTGCCGCGGCATCAGATTTGAAACGTGCGGTCATTGCGGTCTGGAATTCGGGTAAATCACTTTTTGGATCCAGCGGCGGTTGTCCGCCCGCCGGGGAAGCCAACACCACTTCGGCGCCCGCATCTTTAAACACGAAGTAGGGCGCGGCGAACTCTTCCAGCCAGAAGCCGGTCTTTTTGCCGGTGTTGCCCAGTTCGTCATGGGATGTCAAAACCATCAAAATTTTCATATTCTGTCCTCGATTAATGTTGGTTATTCAGTAATGCGGTCAATGCTGCGCTGTTGTCCTGATAGGGGGCGCGCAGCCGTAAATTCGTGGTGCCGGCCTCATCCTGGATCACAATCGGCTTAGCATGGCTAAAGCGACGGAATCCATGAATCCCGTGATACGCGCCAATCCCGGAAGCGCCCACGCCGCCAAATGGCAGGCTGTCGAGAGAAGCATGGGTCATGACATCATTTATCACCAGTGCGCCAGATGTCGTGTGCTGCGCCATTAACTGTTGGCGCTGTTCGTTGTGGCCAAAGTAGTAGGCGGCCAGTGGTCGCGGATGTGCATTGATATAGCGAATCGCTTCCTTCACCTCTCCGCTGTAGCTTTTAATGGGCAGCAACGGGCCAAAAATCTCTTCCTGCATGACCGCCATCTCCTCGGTGACATCGAGGATCAAATGCGGCGCGATTTTGCGGCTTTGCGCATCAAAGTCGGGCTCGCCGACAGGGGCCAGGCTGACAATGCGCGCCCCTTTGCTACGCGCATCTTCGATCAGATCGACCAGCCGTTGGTAATGACGATCGCTGATAATCGCGGTGTAATCCTCGTTGTTCTGCAACGCTGGGAAAGCCTGCTGCATGAACTGCCGCGACGCGGTGATGAATGCTGCTTCAGCCCCATGCGGAAGCAACAGGTAATCCGGTGAGATACAAATTTGTCCGGCGTTAAAGGTTTTAATGGTCAGGGTTCTGGCGGCGGCTATCGCCACATCCGCATCCGCATCGATCACCACCGGCGATTTTCCACCCAGCTCCAGCGTGACGGGCACCAGATTTTCCGCCGCTGCACGCATCACATGCTTGCCGACGGCGGTGCTGCCGGTGAACACCAGATGGTCGAATGGCAGGGCGCTAAAGGCTTGTCCCACGCTGGCGTCACCCAGAACCACGCTGAGCTCATCAGCGGCGAAATAACGCGGTACTAATTCCGCTAATAATGCGGAGGTGTGAGGTGTCAGCTCCGAGGGTTTCAACATCGCCGTGTTGCCTGCAGCAAACACACCGGCCAGTGGGCCAAATGCCAGGTTAATGGGGAAATTCCACGGGCTGATAATGCCGACTACGCCTAAGGGTTGCGGTTCGATGCGCGCCTGCATACCCGCAACCGGGACTTCGGCGATCTCCGGCTGCATCCACTGCGCCAGATGCTCAGCGGAGTGCTGCAGCATGTTGATGGTAGTCATCAGGTCGGCCGCCTGGGTTTGATAGGCACTGCGATGACCGAAATCGGCGCTGATAGCCGCAGTGAGTGCGGCATGATTGTCGCGAATTAACGCCACGCTGCGCATTAAGCGGTCGCGGCGAAGTGCGGCGTTTGCCGGTGCTGTTTGCAGGTGAGCCTGTTTCATGGTTTGCAGTACATGCAGTAATTCTTGTTGAAGTGACATGATTTTTCCCGTGCTTTTCAAGATGCAGGCAGCTTACTCGCGCTGGTGTTTGACGGCTAACAAGGCTATTTTGGTAGGGGTATAAAATATTTTATGGGTCACTATGTCACTGGTTCGCTTACGAACGTTTATGGAAGTGTATCGACAGCGGTCGATTTCCGGCGCGGCGCGCGCATTGAATCTTACGCAGCCAGCGGTTTCGCAACACATTAGTGGTCTGGAAGTCGCAGTGGGTCGGCCGCTGTTTGAACGTCAGGCCCATGGTGTGATGCCAACGGCTGCTGCCGACGATTTGGCGGCTGATATTGGCAATTCACTGGATACCGCAGAGTCCGCTCTGTCATCGGCACGAGCCCGATCGATGGATGTGAGTGGGACCTTGCAGATCATTGGACATGCAGATTTTATGGCGGAGAAATTATCGGCTGAATTGCTGCCTCTGCTTGAAAGCGGTATTCGCGTGCATATGCACAGCGGTGATGGCCCGTTAGTCGCACAGATGGTGATTGAGGGGCATTGTGATCTCGGCATTACGGCGCATCCGGTGACCGATCCACGTTTAAAGGGTGAAGTGATTTTTCAGGACCGCGTAGTCGCAGTGGCTGCACCGGCCGTGGCGGCTCGCTTAAATAACAGCGCAGATTTTTCCTCGGATTTAATTAAAGAACCGCTGCTGGCTTATGATTTAAAACTGTCACTGATTGATCACTGGCTGGATAAGAACCGCATTAAATACCAGACGCTGTTACCTGCGGTGGTTGGGCAGGATTTACGTGGCTTGCGAAGTTTACTCTGCGGGGGATTTGGCTGGTCAGTGATGCCGGCATTTTTATGTCAGACGCAAATCGCGCAAGGAGACTTAGTGGTGCTGGATGCGCCAGTAGGAGACACGGAGATTCGCTATCACCTTATCTGGCTCCCCAGCGCACTGCGTCAACCGCGGATTGCCCACGCAAGGCAGGCACTGGTTTGGGGGATGAATAACAGCCATTAAGTTTTATTATCTCAATGTTGTGATTGATAGCTTTTATAGTGTTTGGTAACTAGCGGATCGTTAATGTCGCTATAATTCATTTGTCCTTTATCCAGCCCATCCAAACCTTTAATACTACCGATGGTTAATGGCCATTCGTCTCTGCTATGAATCTCAATAATGAACGGTTGAAGATAACGGTCCAGATGTCCTTTTCCAGGTTCACGAATCTCTCTGCTCAATGTGCGAAGGTAATCATCTTTATTTGTTTTAGACCAGTCGACAGAAAAACCTGCACGGAAGCTTAATTCCATGAAAATAAGCAAAATAGTGCGACCGTTACCATCCAGGAAAGGGTGAGCAAAAGCCAACTGTCCCATCACTTCTCCTGGCTTTTTACGAAATTTATCCCTGTCGCTGGCAAGCTTTAACGCATACTCCACAGCAAGCTGAATAAGATGTGGATATTCAAACACGGTAAAGTGTTCGTCTTCACGCGCGCCTTTGAATATCGATAGGTGAGGGACTAACTCGTTTCGGTCTTTTCCCGCCCAGTGGTAGAAATCGCCGAACAGAATTTCGTGAACTTTAAGCACGGAAAAATAATTTAAGTGTTTTTGTGCTGAGAGAAAAATTAGCGCATCTTCCAGACTGAGTTCGAATGAGAAATGCTCAGAGGCTTTAACCTCATCGGGATCTTTTAAACGCAAGGCATTCTGTAAATAACCCGCTGTTTCAAAATCACCAAAAGGATCAAAAATCATACAGAAAAATTCTGTTTGATTTGTCTTTTCTCACGCAGATAGTCGCCTTGCATCTCAAGCGTTTCTGCCTTGGTTAAAATGCCTTTTTTCTTGAGATTAACCAGAAGTTGTTCGATGGCATCCAGTTCTACGATGTCGTCGGCGAGGCGAGTAATGGCAACAGCCATGCGACTCATACCGTCACGGTCAGCCGTTACGTGGTGAACTTTAGCCAGTTCACGTACCTGATGAGCAACACTTAATGATGCAGATTTAGTCATGTCTTTGCCTCATTCAATGATAACCAATTTTAGCACGCGGAAGGTTGAGTGTCTGCTCTGCTATTTGACCTTCTCCGAGGCATAAAAAAGCCGGACATTGTCCGGCTTTCTTCATTAGTGCGAGGGAAAATTACAGCGCCATATCCTGCTTAGCGGATTCTGCGCGCGGCTTAGCCTGCGTAGGGGCAACTGACTGGTCACCCATGTTGATGACCGGTGGTTTGGTCAACTGCAACGTGGCTGCGGTGTTGTCCCAGACCTGCTGAGTCAGTGCGGTATTGCCGTTCAGTTTCTGACCGAAGCTTGGAATGATACCGCGGATCTTTTCTTGCCATTCAGGAGAAGCGAACTGCTCCGGGAACAACTTCTTCATCACGTCCAGGGTGATTGGCGCAGCAGTTGAAGCACCTGGTGATGCACCCAACAGGGCAGCAACGGTTTTCTGCTGATCGGTCACGATTTCGGTACCCAGCTTCAGCACGCCGCCTTTATCCGCATCTTTCTTGATGATCTGTACGCGTTGACCCGCCTGAATCAGTTTCCAGTCTTCTTTGCGTGCGTTCGGATAGTACTCTTTCAGCGCGGCAAAACGATCGTCGTCGTTCAGCATCACCTGACCAATCAGGTATTTCACCAGGTCAAAGTTATCAATACCAACGTGAGTCATCGGCATGATATTGCTGGTGGTCGTGGCACTTAACAGATCGAACAATGAGCCGTTTTTCAGATACTTGGTAGAGAAGGTCGCGAACGGTCCGAACAGCACCACGCGTTTACCGTCCAGATTACGGGCATCGATATGTGGAACAGACATCGGTGGCGCACCGACTGAAGCCTGGCCGTACACTTTTTCCAGGTGACGGCTGGTCACTTCTGGATTCTCGGTCATCAGGAACGAACCCCCTACCGGGAAGCCGCCATAGTTATCCGCCTCAGGAATACCGGTTTTCTGTAGCAGTTTGATGGCTGCGCCGCCTGCACCGATAAACACGTATTTCGCGTCAACCGAACGGTTCTCGCCGCTCTTCACATCTTTGATGGTGACGTGCCATGAGTTATCGCTGTTGCGTTTGAAATCGGTGACTTCTGAAGAGGTTTCTAATTTGAAATTCTGATCTTTCTTCAGGCTGCCAATCAACTGGCGGGTGATTTCACCGTAGTTAACGTCAGTACCCACTGGCGTCCAGGTAGCCGCCACTTTCTGATTAGGATCGCGACCTTCCATCACCAGCGGAGCCCACTGCTCAATCTGCTTGTGATCGGTTGAGAACTTCATGCCCTGGAACAGGGTGGTTTTTTGCAGTGCATCGTAACGTTTGGTCAGATACTCAACGTTTTGATCGCCCCAAACAAAGCTCATATGCGGCGTAGAGTTGATAAATGAACGCGGATCATGCATCACACCACGCTGAACCTGAGAGGTCCAGAACTGGCGGGAAATCATGAAGGCTTCGTTGATTTCCAGCGCCTTGCTCACGTCAATTGAACCGTCTGCACGCTCTGGCGTGTAGTTCAGCTCCATGTTAGCCGAGTGGCCCGTGCCTGCGTTGTTCCAGCCGTTAGAGGATTCCAGCGCTACGCCATCCAGACGCTCAACCATCAGCTGCTTCCAGCCTGGTTGCAGTTCCTGTAGCCAGGTTCCCAGTGAGGCGCTCATGACGCCGCCGCCAATCAACAGAACATCGGTTTTTTCTGGTGCGTTTTCAGCGTGGACCACTGAAGAAACAAGCAGCGCTGCCAGTGAAAGGGCAGACACGATTTTTTTAGAGTGAGTCATTCTGATCCTGATCTTTGTACTTTGCAGGTGAACGTTAAATTTTCGGTTTGCAAATTAAAAGATTGTTACGAAAAGATTAACTTGTTTTTAGTTAATAAAGTATTGGTGTTAATTACTTAACTTACATAAAACCATTGAGGTGGGAATTTAAGCAATCAATGCGAAAGGTAGGGGGATATATCCGTTGCTACTGCGCGGTTATTCTTTATAACGAGCATCGCGACTTAGGTCAAATAAAACACGATGACAGTGGGTTAAATAATGATTTCCTAAGTAGGTGCGCATTTCTGCGCACCACGCCAACTACTGCGCGCGAACTTTAACCCCGCGTTTTAGCGACATCCCGTATCCCAGCACTGCGCAGCCAGCAATGAACCACGGAATCATCTTCACCACGCTGGAATCACTACCGCTTAAGGATTGCAGATTGTTGACGACCAAAATAATCGTCACGCTCATGCACACCATTGATAGCAACGGTGCCCAGAACACAGTGAATTGATTTTCATCATGGTCTATCCGACGAAAGAACAGCACCACGGCAGCGGAGACGCCGAGTTGTAAAATGAGAATACACAGTGTGGCGACGGCAGAACCAATGGCAAAGATGTGCACCATCGGGTCCAGACCCGCGCTGCCCATACCTGCCAGTAGCATCAGCATGATCACACTGTGAACGTGGCTGGCGTTGTGCGGCGTGCCGTTGGTGGGATGGGTTTTACATAACTCTTTCCAGATCAAACCATCGCGGCTAATACTGAACAAATAACGTGAAATATTGTTATGAAACGCTAGCGCTGCCGCAAATAAGCTGGTGATAAGCAGTACCGACATGGTTTCTACGGCCCACTCTCCAACATATTGCCGTGTAATGTTAAACACGAAATTACCCGGTTCTTTGCTGGCAATTGCGACAATTTGATCAAAACCGTATGCCTGCACCAGTGACCAACTGGTAAAACAGAAAAATGCCGTGATCAGTAACAAGGCACATACCGTGGCACGCGGCACGGTTTTATGTGGGTCACGGCACTCTTCCGCATAAATGGCGGTGGATTCAAAACCGATAAAGGCCGCGATGGTGAAAATAAACGCGATACCCAGGTTGCCCTGCATAAATACTGAGGGTTCAAAAGATTGGAAATTATATGGCCCCACTTTTTTGATCAGCAGCATTACGTCGGTGAGCAACACAATGGCCACTTCCGCCAGCATTAATAGTCCAAGTAACTTTCCACCCACTTCGACACGTTTAATGCTCAATACCCAACACACCAGCACAAATAGCATGCTCAATGCCCACCAGGGAATATGGGCTGAAAAGTGTTCTTCAATAAACAGTTGCGTAAAGAATCCCAGCATCGCCACGATGGCAATCTGGATGGAGATATAAGCCATCAACGCTAATACTGATGCGGAAGCGCCCGTGCTTTCGCCCATCCCTTTAGAGATATAGGTATAAAAGGCCCCCGCATTATTCACATGACGGCTCATGGCAATAAAGCCCACGGCAAATAACATCAAAATAATACACGAGAGAATATAAAACACCGGAATGCCACCGCCGTTGCCGGAAATAATCGCCACCGGCAAGCCGCCCACCACACCTGTCAGCGGCGAGGCTGCCGCGACGACAAAAAAGACCAAAGAAAACAAACCCAACGTATTTTTGCGTAAGCCGGAATCCGTATTCATCGCCAAAGCCCTCAACCACTAAGATAAAGTTCTCAGGCAGTCTGTGCCGCCTGAGGCAGGTAACATAGCGGCATCATTTCTCAGCTGAGCTTGTGGCGGATAGAAAAAATCGGACAGCCTCACAGTGCAACGCTGCACCCTTTTAGTGCTCAGTGGAAACGCAAACGATGGAAATAAGCATCATGCGAAATACGCCGCTGATAATCACAGGGCGTAGTGCTGACAAACTTTTTAAATTCGCGCAGGAAGTGCGACTGATCGCTGAATCCAAGATCAAAGGCCAGATCGCTAAAGGACACTTCCTGCTGCAAGTGAATGCTGCCCAGCGCCGACTGGCAACGCAAAATGCGACTGAAAGCCTTGGGAGACATCCCCGTATCCTGGCGAAACTGACGCTGAATAGTGCGGCAGGTGTAACCGGTCAGTGCTTCCAGTTGGTCAATGCGAATATTGCCTTTCTGCTGACGCATCGTCTGGATAATCAATGATGTTACGGCAGATGCTTTGCGCACCAAGCGTGGTGTGAAAAAGGCGTTGAACAAAGCAATCTGCCGCGAAAAATCGCGTGTCTGGACGATCTGCTCAAAGGCCAGCCGTGCATCCGGTACCACATCAAGGAAATTGAACTCGCGATCGGGAATCTCTTCTGCCATCACATCCAGGAAGTCAGGGATGATGCCCGACGCAAAACGCACACCAAAATAGTGATGATTATGTTGCATATCTGCACCGCGCGCTTCCAGCGTGGTGCCACAGACACGAGCAGCAGGACGCTGTGCATCGCAATCAAACACGATATCCACGCAACCATCCGGTATCGCCAACGTCATGCAGGCATTCTGCGCCACTTCAAAACTGTAGAAATGGGAAATAGCCGGATTGTCTGAAGCAATCAGCGAATAATGCTGCGCGGCGTTCAGCACAAACCACGGCTGCTCGGGTTGAAATCCACTGTGGCGATAGAAAGGCAATTGTGTCATGGCGAGCTCCGCTGCGGGCTAAATACCCTCTGAGTGATGCAAGGGCTGTGCCACGCAAGAATGCCGCCATGTCGCAAATATTCAATACAGCTCGACAACTGACGCGCTATTTCTATTTCACGCAGCGAAGACCATCGACACCTAAGACGGTTTAGCCCGTGAAATCGCTAATGATGGCAATGCTCGCCACGGAGGGAAATAGACCAAAAGACTGATTGAAGAGGCGACTTATGAGTGATTCAACCCGGATTGATTTTATATACCTGTCGGAGCAAGACATGATTCGTGCCGGTGTGACCGATATGGCCGCCTGTGTCGATACCATGGAAGAGATGTTTGGACTGTTATATCACGGTGATTATCGTATGGCCGGTTCCAACAATGACTCACACGGCGCGATGGTGACATTCCCGGAAAACTCACCCTTTCCGGCGATGCCGAAACCCACAGCCGACCGCCGCATGATGGCGATGCCCGCTTATCTTGGCGGCAATTTCGGCACGGCTGGCGTGAAGTGGTATGGATCTAACATCGCCAACCGCGAGAAAGGTCTGCCGCGCTCAATTCTGATGTTTACCCTCAATGATGCCGATACCGGCGCGCCGCTGGCGCATATGTCAGCCAATTTGCTGTCGGCATACCGTACAGGCGCGGTGCCAGGCGTCGGTGCACGTCACCTGGCACGTAAGGATTCCCGAGTCATCGGTTTGCTCGGACCGGGCGTGATGGGAAAAACCGCGGTAGCGGCATTTATTGCTGTTTGCCCACACATCGACACCATCAAAGTGAAAGGGCGCGGCCAGCGCAGCCTCGATAACTTCATCACCTGGGTGCAGGAGACCTATCCACAAATTAAGCAGGTAGAGGTTGTCGATTCGCTGGAAGCGGTAGTTCGCGGCAGTGACATTGTCACCTATTGCAGCTCAGGTGAAGTCGGTGATCCCGCCACTTATCCGCTGGTGAAACGTGAATGGGTGAAAGCTGGCGCGTTCCTCGCCATGCCTGCGCTGTGCAATATCGATGAAGGCATGGAGCAGCCGGATGTGCGCAAAGTGCTGGATAACACCGGACTCTATCATGCCTGGTTTGATGAAGTTCCCAAGCCTGCGCATCGCTGCGTGCCGATTATCGGTGTGCGCTTTATGGATATGGTCGCTGAAGGGCAACTGCAGGCGGAGCAACTGGAGGATATTGGCAAAATTGTCGCCGGCGAGGCGCCTGGCCGCCAAAACGATAGCGAGATCATCATCATGTCTGTTGGTGGCATGCCGGTAGAAGATGTGGCCTGGGGCACGGTGCTGTATCGCAATGCACTGGAAAAAGGCATTGGCGTCAAACTCAACCTGTGGGAATCACCGGTTTTAAGCTAATCCACTGATTAACGGAGAAAACGTCATGACCAACATTATTAAAGTCACAACCGGTTCGAAATTTGAAGAGCAAGCGAGCTATTCGCGCATCGTGGCCGTGGATAACTGGATTTATGTTTCCAATACCACCGGTCGTAACCCGCAGACCAAACAAATTCCTGAAGACCTGCGCGAGCAAACATTGCAGGTATTTGCCAATATCGAAGCGGCCTTAGCGGCAATTGATGCCTCATTACAGGATGTGGTGTGTTCGCGCGTCTTTATTCAGAACCCGGATGATGTTCCCACCGTGATGGCGATCATTGGCGAAAAGTTCCGCGGTATTAACCCGGCGTCAACCGTGACCTGTCCTCCGCTGGGTTCGACCGTCTACAAAGTCGAACTGGAAGTCACAGCATACCGCGGCGCAGGTAAAGCCGAGGTGCAAGAAATTACCGTGGCCCTGTAAGGGCGGGAGATACGCTATGGCACCTGTTATTACGCCCGTGGTCACCTCACCAATAATGCCGGATACCAGCACTGTGGTGATCATTGGCGGTGGCATTGTAGGGTTAACGGCCGCGCTGACGCTCGCGGAGCGCAACATTCCGGTGGTGGTGCTGGAAAAAGGGCGTATCGCGGGTGAGCAGTCATCACGCAATCTGGGCTGGATCCGTAAAACCAGCCGTGCGCTGGAGGATATCCCTCTGGCCCAGGCCGCTGACCGTTTATGGGCGCAGATGGCCACGCGTGTGGGAAGCGATGTGGGCTACCGTCAGGCAGGCATCATGTTTATTGCTCGCAATGAAAAGCAGATGGCAATGCATGAAAACTGGCTAAAGGGCGTGAACGCCGCTGGACTGGACACCCGACTGCTCAGCAATCGCGAGATTGCGATGCGCGTGCCCGGTGGCGCGGAAAAATGGGCGGGAGGTATTTTTACCGCCTCTGATGGACGTGCAGAACCCACGCTCGCAGCCAGCGCCATTGCTAAAGCAGCCATGGCAAAGGGCGCGATTATCATTGAGCACTGTGCTGTGCGTGGTTTAGCCACCAGCAATGGCAAGGTCAGTGGCGTGGTAACGGAGCGCGGTGAGATTCGTTGTGATCAGGTGTTACTCGCTGCCGGTGCCTGGTCACGTCGCTTCCTCGGCAATCTCGGCATTAATTTGCCAACCTTGCCACTGATTTGCTCGGTCATGCGTACCAAACCGCTGCAAGGACCCGCCAACATCGCGGTGGGGGCGCCAGATTTTTCATTCCGTCAGCATCAGGATGGCGGTTTCATCATCACGCAACGCGGTGCGCTGGATGCTCCCTTGACGCTTGACCATTTATTAATTGGGACGCGCTATATGCCTCAATTACGCCATGCCCGCGAGAACTTGCGAATTTCACTGGGCAAATATTTCCTCAAGGATCTGGCGATGGCACGTCGCTGGCGCAACGATCGACGCACACCTTTTGAGAAAGTCCGTACACTGGATCCGCTAGCTAATCCGGCATTGAACGGGGAAGCGATGCGAAATCTCATTGCCGCCTGGCCGGTGTTTGAGCAAGTCGTCATGGCTGAGTCATGGGCGGGCGTCATTGATGTGACGCCAGATTCGAACCCGGTAATTGGTCCTGTGGCGTCAATGCCAGGATTGACGCTGGCCACTGGTTTTTCAGGCCACGGTTTTGGGACATCACCGGCTGCAGGGCAGTTAGCGGCCGATTTGGTGATTGGGCATCCACCGCTTATCGATCCCGCGCCTTATCGCTTTGAACGTCTGATTTCTTCTCATTAACTCAGGAGCGGCTGGTTAGTCGCCCGTAAGTTACATTCCATAAATCATTACATCACGTATCGTGTTCATTAACTCGCCCCCATCTGTATTACCCTAATGTCTCTAATGACTTGTTAATACTTTATGTGGGCAATCGCATGGCTAACAAAACACTGTATGAAAAACTGATCGATCAGCATGTCGTACGTAAGTTAGACGATGAAGGGCATGTGTTGCTCTATATTGATCGGTCTATCCTGAATGAATACACCAGCCCGCAGGCTTTCAGTGGCCTGCGTGAACATCAACGCCCTGTACGCCATCCTGCCACCATCTTGCTCAACGTGGATCATGTGAATCCGACCAGACCGGAACGTGATGAAGCCATGACCGATGCCGGTGGCCAGTTGCAAGTCGACTATTTCCGTCAGAACGCCGCCCATTTTGGTATCGAACTGCTTGATGTGATGGACCCACGCCAGGGAATTGAACATGTGGTCGCACATGAACAAGGATTGGTGATGCCCGGCATGGTGATTGCTGCCGGTGACAGCCACACCACCACCTACGGTGCATTTGGCGCACTGGGTTTCGGTATCGGGACGTCCGAAATTGAACACTTGCTGGCGACACAAACCCTGATTTATCGCCGATTAAAAACCATGCAAGTGAAGGTCGAAGGCGAGCTGCCTTATGGTTGTTCCGCCAAGGACATCATTCTGGCGCTGATTGAACGTATTGGTGCCTCCGGTGCGACCGGGTATGCCATCGAATTCTGCGGAGCAACCATTGATGCACTGAGCATGGAAGGTCGCATGACCCTGTGCAATATGGCCGTTGAAGCAGGTGCACGCGGAGCGATTATCGCGCCGGATGAAAAGGTGTTTGCCTATATTGAGGGCAAACCACAAATGCCAACTGGCGATCTGTGGCAGCAAGCAAAAAGTGAGTGGCTTACGCTGCGAAGCGATGAAGAGGCGAAATTTGACCGCGCGTTGACCCTGGATTGCAGCAATCTCGAACCGAAAGTCACTTGGGGCATTAGCCCGGACCAAACCAGTGCAATCAGCGGGCGAGTACCGGATCCCGCACTGGAAAAAGATTTAATCAAACAGCAGGCGCTGAAAACTGCGCTGAAATATATGGATCTGGAGCCCGGCACGCCGCTGGAAAGTATCGCCATTACCCATGCATTTATTGGCTCCTGCACCAATGGCCGAATTGAAGACCTCCGTGCTGCCGCTGCGGTGATTGGTGAACGTAAAATTGCCCGCCACGTGCGCGGAATCATTGTGCCGGGTTCGACTCAAGTCCGTCAGCAAGCGGAAGCTGAAGGGTTAGCCCGCATCTTCATCGATGCCGGATTTGAGTGGCGGCAGTCAGGGTGCTCAATGTGCCTTGCAATGAATGAAGATGTCCTGGCACCCGGCGACCGCTGTGCCTCTGGCACCAATCGCAACTTTCCCGGCCGACAAGGGGCGGGTGCTCGCACGCATTTGATGAGCCCAGCGATGGTGGCCGCGGCTGCATTAGCCGGTCATCTGGTCGATGTTCGCAGTTTGATGACAGTAGAGGGTTAAAATGGAAGCATTTCACAGTATCACCGGCAAAATCGCACCTTTACCCGCCGCCAATATCGACACAGATGTCATCATGCCCAAGCAATTCCTCAAGGGCATTGATCGCCAGGGGCTTGATCGGGGGGTATTCTTCGACCTGCGCTTCCTGGCTGACGGCTCACCAAATCCTGATTTCATCCTGAATCAACCCGGTTGGGAGCAGGCTGCATTTCTACTGGTAGGCGCCAACTTTGGCTGTGGCTCCAGCCGTGAACACGCCGTGTGGGGACTGAATCAACTGGGGATTCGTGCCCTTATTGGCACGAGCTTTGCGGGTATTTTCGACGACAACTGCCAACGTAATGGTGTGCTGACACTGACACTGAGCGAAGAAGCGTATCAACAACTGAGCGAAGCGACTCTCGATGCCGCACATAATGAAATCACGATATCGCTGGAACATCAGACCCTCTGCTTCAATAATCAAACACTGCACTTTGAGGTCAGCGCGTTAAAACGCGAGATGTTGTTGGGTGGAGGCAGTGCAGTTGACTGGACATTGCAGTACGAACCTGACATTGCGCAGTTCGAAAAACAGCATTTTGCCCAACGTCCGTGGCTGCAGCGGGTAAAAGGACAACAAGATGAGTGAAATGACGGATCGAGGCGCATCATCGTTTATCGACGGTTTTGCTTTAAAGGATGTAAAACTCGCCAATGGTGTGACACTGCGTGTCGCCACAGGCGGCGAAGGCTCACCGTTACTGATGTTGCATGGACATCCACAGAACCATCTGGCATGGCGTAAAGTTGCACCGCAGTTGGCGAAAAAATACCAGGTCATACTGCCGGATTTGCGCGGATACGGCGACAGTGACAAGCCGGCCAGCGATGAGCAGCATCTTACCTACGCGAAACGCAGCATGGCGGATGACATCAGCCTGCTGATCGATGCGTTGGGACTGGATCATGTGGCTTTCGTGGGGCACGATCGTGGCGCTCGGGTCGGGCACCGACTGGCGCTCGACCATCCTGAAAAGGTCACGTGTTGTACTTTTGTCGATATTGCACCCACTGCGACAATGTATGCGAAAACGGATAAAGCCTTTGCCACACGCTATTTCTGGTGGTTCTTTTTGATCCAACCTTATCCGCTGCCGGAGACCATGATCGGCCACAATCCGGCATTTTTCCTGAGAAAACATATCGACGGTCAGTTGAAAACACCGGGTGCCACATCAGAAGCGGTGTTTAACGATTATCTGCGCTGTTATCAGCAACCTGAGATGATTCATGCGGTGTGTGAAGACTATCGCGCTGCTGCGACCATCGATTTAGAACATGATGCGCAAGACAGCGAGAAACGTATTGCTTGCCCATTGCAGTTGCTTTGGGGCGAGAAGGGCACAGTGGGTCAATTATACGATGTCGTTTCGACCTGGCAGGATAAAGCCGTTGACGTGCAGGGTGCCGCACTGCCTTGTGGGCACTCCCCGCAGGAAGAGATCCCAGAGGTGTTTCTGGCGCAGCTACAAGGCTTCCTCGATTCTGTGCTATAACCCTCCGATGCCCGTTAACAGTGTGATGCCATGAAGCAAGAGCTTGCCGGAAAAAACGTCCAGAAACCCTTGCAGGGCTGGCCTGCTATCGAAGATCTCTATGTTTTCATCAGTGTGGCGCGCCACGACGGTTTTGGGCGCGCCGCAGTGGAACTTGGCCAGTCTCCTTCCTATATCAGTAAACGCATTGCTATTTTGGAGAAGCAGCTGGATACCCGACTGTTTTTCAGAACCAACCGGGTGATGCGCCTGACACCCGAAGGTGAGAAGGCGTTGGAGGGGGCACAGCAGGTGCTTCAGGAAATGGATGCCTTCCTCAGCAATTTCCGGCAGTGGCGTGGGGAACTGACCGGCGATATGACAGTAGGCTGTTCGATGGGTTTTGGGCAGGATTATCTCTCTGACGCCATCTCCGCCTTTATCTCTCAGCACCCGTCATTGAATATCAAGCTGATCCTCAGCGACCGGGAAATTGATTTAATGCAGTCGGGGACCGACGTGGATATTCAGGTTGGTGACGACCTCAATCACGCCTATATTGCACGCAAACTGGCCGCCAATCGGCGAATCCTCTGCGCATCTCCTGACTATTTATCCCAATCAGTGCCACTCAATTCATTGGATGATTTAATTCATCACAGCTGTCTTATCATTAATGAAAAGCACAGTACCTTTGGCAATTGGCCGCTGACTGACGGGGAACAAAAGATATTGTGTCGTCTGAATAGTCATTATTCATCGAACAGTGGCAAGGTTATTCTTAATTGGGCCTTGAAGTCGCACGGTATTGCTCTGCGCTCTGCATGGGATGTCGAACCTTATCTGGCGCGGGAGGAATTAGTGCATGTATTACCGCAGTGGTATCAGGAAGCGAATATCTGGGCGGTGTATACGCAACGGACGTCAGAATCGTCGCGCATAAAAGTCTTTATTGATTTCCTGGTGCAATACTTTGCAGAAAAAAGCCTGTCACGGGAGTGGCAGGCTTAATTTAGGCTTGGATGCGTAGGTTAACATCAGCCGTACGCCACTTTGCTGTTAATGTGGTACAGCGTGGCAGTCGCTGCCATCACATGCTGGCCATCATGGCCCGGTTCATGGGATTCAACATCCGTAATGTGATAACCAACAGCGCCAGCGGCTAGCGTCTTTTTCACTATCGCGTCAGTCAACTCTTCCATCGACGTGGCCCAGCTCACTGAAGTGAAGCCGACTGGGTGAATGGATGAGAGTTCGCGATGAGTGAGGTCAGCACGGACTAATACTGGTTTAACATTTTGCGGTGTGAAAATAGAAATCACGTCGTTAATAAGTTCTTTCATGGTCTTACTCCTCAAAATAACAACTGAGCCGATTTCGAAGCGACACGTTTTATTGTTGATGATTGATTTATTAAACCCGGCAGTTGCGCACGGCAGGTCATCGGCGCCGGTAGGCTTAATAAACACCTTTTGAGGTTATGCGTTTTAGCTTTAATTGCTAATTAGTTGTTAAGAAAAGTTCGGCCACAACTCTGATAAACTTTAGGGAATATTTTTTCATCTGCTTACATTTAGGGCGGACTATTTAATCAGTTGGGGCGCACTATGCGCCCCATTTTGTTAAAACTCGCGTTGTCCACCTAACTCGATCACTCGATTCGGTGGAATGTTGAATTGTTCATGTGCCCGTAACGCATTACGTTGGCAGAAGTGGAAGATGCCACCTTTAACTCGCGCCAACCCTTTGCGCTTTTTCATCACCAGTGTGTCGTGTGAGGTAAAGAACGAGGCTTCATTGACGGTACAACCAAAGCCTTCTAACCCACATAAATGCAACACTTCAGCCATTGAAGGAACCTCACGCCACCCATACGCCGCCGTAACTTGCCAGAATGACGGTGACAACTGCGTAATGGTAATGCGTTGTTGGTTGTGCACGCGCGGAGTATCGGTGGTACGAATATTCAGCAACACCACGCGTTTGTGCAGCACGCGGTTATGTTTGAGGTTATGCAGCAGGGCTTGTGGGATCTCAAACTCTTTACGAGCGAGGAAAATCGCCGTTCCCGGCACGCGACTCGGCGGATTAGTTTCCAGCGACTTCACCAGAGCCTGAAGGCTTTCGGGGTCGTTATTCAACTTTTTAATTAACCGATTACGCTCGGTGCTCCAGATCAGCATTAATCCCATCATGGTCAGCGCCATGACCACAGGTACCCATCCACCGGATAACAACTTCATCAAGTTGGCGGCGAACAGGGGGATATCAATGGTCAGCATACAGATGAGAAATACCAATGCCAGCGGTAGCGGCCATTTCCAGTTACGCAGCGCCACCACGCCAGCCAGACAAGCGGTGATCACCATGGTGCCCGTCACTACAATACCGTACGCCGAGGAGAGGGCTGAGGATTGGCGGAACGCCAGCACGATCACGGTGACTGCAACAAAAAGCAGCCAGTTAACCACCGGAATATAGATCTGCCCGGATTCGGTATGTGAGGTAAACACAATACGCATCGGGGGGAGAAAACCCTGGCGAATCGCCTGATGCGTCAGGGTATAAACACCAGAAATCACAGACTGTGCCGCGATAACGGTGGCGAGCGTTGAGAGTACGATGAGCGGGATCTGCCCCCAGCCAGGTGCAAGGTTAAAGAAAGGGTTATTGATGGCTTTGGCGTCGGCGATAACCAGCGCGCCCTGTCCAAAATAGTTGAGCACCAACGCGGGCATCGCTATCACCAGCCAGGCCATACGAATGGGCGCTTTACCGAGGTGCCCCATGTCAGCATACAGTGCTTCGGCACCGGTCACTGCCAGCACCACCATGCCGAGCGCGGCAAAGGAAAGCGCCTTATGCGTCAATAAAAACGTCAGTGCGTAGGAAGGGCTAAGAGCGTGGAGCACAGTGGGATTGAGTGCGATCCCGCGAATCCCTAATAAGCCAATCGAAACAAACCAGATAAACATGACGGGGCCAAACACTTTACTGACTTTCTCCGTGCCATGTTTTTGGATCATAAAAAGCAGCGTCAGAATCACGACCGCCAGGGGAACGACAAACTTGTCCAGGTGCGGTGAAACAACTTCCATCCCTTCAATCGCGGATAACACGGATATCGCTGGTGTAATAATCCCGTCACCGTAAAAGAATGCCCCACCGGTGAGCCCCGCTAACACAATAATATGGCCGATTTTCGGGCTGACATTGCGGCGAGCCAATGACATCAGCGTCAAAATGCCGCCTTCGCCGTCGTGGTCGGCCCGCATGACAAAACAGACGTATTTCAATGTCACGATGAGCGTGAGCGCCCAAAAAATCAGCGATAAGAAGCCCATGACGGCGACGGTGGATAGAGATCCATCGGGCAAGATTGAAAGACACTCTTTCAAGGTATACAGAGGGCTGGTACCGATATCACCAAACACGATCCCTGCGGCGGCCAGCATGCCAGCAGGCAGAGATTGTTTCTCGGTCTGACTCATAGATTTCCTGTTTCTTTTCAGCGTGGAGCAGCGATGGCTGTGTATGACGGCGAACATACCTTTTTCCCTGCCAGGTGAATAGCAGGTGGCGATTTTATGCACTGCATTTTTACGCCAGGCAGTGAAATTTTTACGACATTTTTATATCTCGGTTTACTTTTTGATCTCAGAATAGTCGATAAACCAGAAGCAAACTGACGACTGGCGATCATAAATTCACCACAGTTAAACGGTGACTAACCGGAACGTATTTTTCCCACCACCACCCAAACGCATTTATCCGCCATTTATCTTGCCTGTTCTACATTCGACGCAATCCTTTTGATCAAAACTGACCTGTAGATCGACACTATGAATACGATTCTTGTTACTGGCGCGACTGGCTTCCTGGGCGGCGCGGTTACCGTGAATTTATTAAAGAAAAGAGAAAATAACCGTTTGCTCCTGTTGGTGCGCGGTGATTCACCGTCCGAAGGATTGACCCGGCTTCAAGGTAATTTGTCCAAGTTCGGTGTGGATGCCAGTTTGCTGAATACGTTAACTACAGAAAATATTTTAATCGGGGATTTGGCTGAGCCGGAACGATTCACGGACGATCCGCGACTGGATGCGGTGACACATGTGATGAACTGCGCCGCCGTCGCCTCATTTGGTACCAACCCTTATATTTGGAAAGTGAACGTAGAAGGGACGTTCCAGTTTGCCAGCCGTATGAGCCAGGTGAGTGGTTTGAAGCGATTCATTCACGTAGGAACCGCCATGTCCTGCGCCCCAGAAGCCAATACCCTGGTGACCGAAAGCGAATTGAATACGCTGCGCGATCAGCACATTGTGGAATACACCTGGAGTAAAGCCACGGTGGAAAAAATGATGACCGAATCGCTGCCGAATCTGCCACTGGTCATTGCTCGGCCTTCTATCGTGGTTGGCCATTCCGATCACGGCTGCACCCCATCGCCGAGTATTTTCTGGGTGTTCCGCATGGCCCTCACGCTGGGTAAGTTCATGTGTGAACTCGAGGACCGCATTGATGTGGTGCCAGTGGATTACTGCGCAGATGCATTGGAATTATTGCTGACCGCCGAGAACGTCGATAAAAGTATTATTCATATTTCTGCTGGCCTCAATAGCAGTGTGACCTTCGCCGAAATTGATAAAGCGATGGCAAAGGCCTCAGGTCAAATTCCGGTCGCAGAGACGTATCAAAAGGTCAACTACCGTGAGTTAGCTGAAAGTAAGAAAAGCTTCTCGTCTCTGTTTGGCCCCTGCAACGAGCGTATTGTGCTGAGAGCGATGAATCTCTATGGCCACTTTTCAAAGCTCAATGTGGTTTTCAGCAATGATAAATTGCTGGAGTTGGGCATGCCGCCATCGTCAAAATTCACTGATTATCTGCATCGCTGCGTCACTTCGACGAAAGATGCAACCATTGCGGAATTAATGGAAGTGGATTTTAAATAACCTCAACGCGAAATGCTGATATGACATGATGATTGTCAGTTGAGCTATCTGTTGCTAAACCTTTCAAGCCGAGCCTTTATAGGGGTGTCCTGTAGGACGCCCCTATAATAGGCTATTACCAGCCTTTAATAATATCGCCTTTATAAATCTCGTTAGCTTTATCCAGCACTTGCTGTGACTGGAAGGCCTCTTTCAATTTCTGCACGTTGGCGCTGTCTTTATTGTCTTCACGCGCCACGATGGCATTCACGTATGGCGAGGCTTTGCCTTCCATAAACATGCCGTCACGCGAGGCAGAAAGATTCACCAGCGCAGCAAAATTGTTATTGATGATCGAAATATAAACCTGCGGATCGTCTAGCGTACGTGCCAACTGCGGGGTATCGACTTCAACGATTTTCAGCTTCTTAGGATTGTCTGTGATATCCAGTGTCGTCGGCAGCAGACCCGCTTCCGGCTTCACTTTGATCAGACCTTGTGCTTGTAGCAATAGCAGACTGCGGCCCAGCGTGGTCGCTTCGTTAGAAATAGTGACAGTGGCGCCTTCAGGCAACTCGGCCAGAGTTTTAATCTTGCGCGAGTATCCTGCAATCGGGAACACGAAGGTGTTGGTGACGACAGCAAATTTATAGCCGCGCTCTTTTGACTGCATTTCCAGGTAAGGCAGGCTCTGGAAGGCGTTGACATCAACATCCTTATTGCGCAGCGCCTCGTTTGGCTGCACGTAATCGTTAAATGCAACGACATCGACATCCAGATGATACTTATCATGCGCAACCTGCTTCACGGTCTGCCAGATCGCCTCATCAGGTCCGGTATTAATCGCAACTTTGATGGCATTATCTTTTTGGTTATCGCATGCGCTGAGCAGGGAAACGGCGGCAGCGAGCAGGGTGGAAAGCACAATTTTTTTCATGACACAGGTCCCTTAGAAACGTAGGGGAAGGACTATAATATACGTCTGGACGTCTGTACATCCGTTGGAAGCGCGTTCGCTTGAATTTCATGCAGCTCAAAAAATCGCTCGATCATACTTTTTAGTCATTAATCCCCGTGACTGACATTGTGCTTTGCTGATATATCCAACAGGAAATAATTTAGAAAAACAGAAGATTTCAGGCTCGTAGTTGCGAACTGAGGCTTGTTCTCTACTTGAGATCGATCTCATTTATCAGAATTTTTGCGGCTTGGCGGGGTGGAAAACGTCGAATGTCATTAGAGTTTTCGCAGAACGTAATATTAATATAACTGCATTGTGCGTCCTGATACTTACAAGATAATCTGTTGAAGCAGATTATCTTGTTATAGATCGGGAGAAGATGATGGAGTCTGTTAAAGCGTTGAATATGGAGCAGTTGAACAAGTTTCTCAGTAGCGGTAAGCACTCTTCAGTTGTTATTGGCTTCAATCTCACCAGCGATGCGTTTTTCAACATGGCAGCCTATTGGCGCGATCGCGGTGTCACGATTGAAAAACGCGATGCCTATTTTGTCGCCACCACTGATAATTCATTAACCACTTCCTGAAACAGATTTTTCGACAAATCAAAGCGCGAGTTTAATAAAGGCACGTAAATCGTTTATCGCCTGTTCCCGCGCTTCAGTCTGTTGCACCACAATCAGTAAATCCGCATAGCCATTTAACATCGCGCTGAGTTGACGTGCCACCTGGTGGGCATTTGCTTCACGAAATGCACCTGCACGGATGCCATCCTCTACGATTCCCGCCATCAATGCTTGCCAATGTTGTGTCAATTGCGTGGCCAATTGCGCGTACGCCGCTTCAGTTGTCGCTTTACGCCAAAGAGAACTATACAGCTGCCACACCGCATCCGGTTCCTGCGGTAAATAGCTACTGATAAACGCTTCCAGGCGTTCAGTGAAGGGCAGTTGTTCAATATCCCGGGTAAATAACTGCAAATCACGCTGCGCAAATCGGCCACAGGCTTCCAGGCACAATGTCGCCCAGTCGGGAAAATAGTGATAGATGTGGCTGCGTGACAGGCCGAGTTGCGTAGTTAACTCGCGCGTTTTCACATTCTCCAATCCCTTTTCAATAAACAGTGCGACCGCTGTGTCCAGGATCTTTTCACGCAACTCTGCTGTTGTCTCTTTCATCACCACCACCGTTGACTTTGAGCGATCGCTCAAATACAATTTTACCACTTTTGAGCAATCGCTCAAAAGCTCAATTTGAACCTAATCTTATGCAAATCATACCTGAAAACCTCGAAAACGTGGCGTCACACAGCGCCCTCAATACCCTGAAAGTGTTGGCAAAACGAAACAAGAAAAAACTACTTCTGACGCTCATGCTGGTCATCGCTGAAAATGTGGTTTATCTGCTTTATCCACTACTGGCGGGGTTCGCGATTAACGCCATCATGCACGGCCATGCACTACATGGTCTTTTCTATGCCGGGTTGGTATTGGTGATGTGGATGATTGGTGCCGCACGTCGCACCATGGATACGCGCACTTTTGCGCGGATCTACGCAGGTCTTGCAGTGCCTGTGATCCTTGCGCAGCGCGAAGAGGCGCATAGTCATTCTGCCATTGCTGCCAGGGTGACACTGTCACGACAATTCGTTGATTTTTTCGAAACACACCTGCCTATGCTGATCACCTCTACCGCATCCATGTGTGGTGCAGTGGTGATGTTGTTGACCATCGAACCCTGGGCGGGCTTAGTTTGCCTGACAATTTTGGTGCTGTTCGCTAGCTTTCTGCCGCATTACACGCGCACCAACGAAGCGTTAATTGCGCGTATGAACGACCGGCTTGAACGGGAAGTGGGCTTTGTTAACAGTGCTGGAGAACAGAAACTGCATCGGCATTATCATTTCCTGGCACGGGTGCGCATCCGTCTGTCCGACCGTGAAGCGATGAGTTACTTGTCGATTGGTGTTGCCTCAGCACTGCTGTTTGGCATTACGATTACGGTGATGGCGCTAAAAGGCGGAATGAGCGCAGGGCACATTTATTCCGTGATGACCTATTTATGGATGTTTGCCATGAGTCTTGATGATGGCCCGGCATTGCTTGAAAAGTATTCACAGCTCAAAGAGATTGGCAAACGCGTCAATACCGGATTAGCGAAATAAACTTCATCGCAGGCAGTCGAGATAACGCGCCGCTGCCTGCCTGACAATCTGCTGAGCATCCTGGGTAATTTCTCGTCCGGCAAAAGCGCCATAGATTTGTGAGAAACTCACCTTATCGAGGCGGTGAACCAGTGTGCTCAGGGTAGAGGCTGAGAGCGGTAACATATTGGGATAACTCCACATAAAGGAAACCGTATTGGCGCCTGGTGCCACCTGCACAATATCGCCACTCAGCAATATGCCACCACGCTCTGCCCAGTGAAGTACCGACCCGCCTGCGAAATGCCCACCCAGCCGCAACAGTTTAACCTCCGGTATGATATCCAGTTCGTCGCCTTGCCAGCACTGAATATACGGGCTTTGACGCATAATCCATTGCCGATCATCCGCATGCAAATATACCGGTGCATTAAACGTTGCTGCCCAATCCTGCATCGTACTGTAATAGTGAGGATGTGAAATCGCGATAGCGTCAATACCGCCTAAAGCCTGAATCAAGGTTTCTGTTGCAGAGTCTAAGTTGGCAATACAATCCCACAGAATATTGCCATGCGCGGTTTGTAATAAAAATGCACGCTGATTGATGGCAAAAGCAGGTACGGTTTGTAAGCTGAATAATCCTGGCTGATGTTGCTGCCATTTATTTTGGTGGGTAGCGCACAAATCAGAGAGTGCCAGCCAATGCTGCCCACTCACCGGCACAAATTGGCGATCGTCTTCGCAAATCTTACAATGCCTGATGCTTGCATCATCTTCGTAGGAGGTGCTACAAGCGGTGCAAAGTTTAATCATCTCAATACTCCATCATGCGGTTTGTATTAATTTTAGCCTGGCGTGATACGTGCTAATGTGCGGCAACCACCACAGCAGGGAAGAGATATGCGCGTCACACGTAAGCAGGAAAAGATTATTCGTCAGGCGCTGGCACAATGGCAGCAGGAAAGGGCGATCACTGATGAGGATCATCAGCGTTTAGCCGGAACCTTAACGCGTGTGGTGTTCGATTGGCGCAGACTGAGCCAATATGCGTTTTGGACCGCATTAGCCTGTATCGTTATTGCCTTCGGCAGTCTCTTCTCTGACAGCGATTTACTGGCCCAAATCCTCGCATGGTTTGCCTATTCCTCAGTAGCACGTATCGGACTTCCCCTTTTCTTAGCCATCGTGTTTTTTGGTTGGGGATTCACTCTTCAACAGCAGGAAAAACAGTGGCATTACAGTACTGAAGCCATATTGTTTCTTGGCGTGCTCAGCTCCGCCATTGCACTTTGGCAAATTGGCGAAATGCTGGATAACGGCAGTGGCAATATTGCACCGCTGTTTCTTGCAGGATCGGTGCTGTATGGCATGATCGGTTATTTTGGGCGTTCAGGTTTGGTGTGGCTTTTCTTTCTGCTCTCGCTCGCTAACGCGTTCGGCGCCGAAACCGGTTATATGTCTGGCTGGGGCGCGTATTGGTTAGGCATGAATTACCCGATTCGTTTTATTTTCTTTGGTGCGGGTTTACTGCTGTTGTGCTTCTTGTTGCAACCTATGTTGATTAAACGTCATTTGTTTACCGTCAGCAAAGTCATGGGTCTGACCTGTCTGTTTATCGCTTTATGGATTATGTCGATTTTTGGCAATTATGATATCGACAATTGGTACGACACCAGCCGCTTGGCGCTGCTGCCTTGGGCACTGTTGTTCGCATTGGCATCGGGAGTTTGTATCGGTATTGGATTAAAAACCGATGACAGCATGCTGCGCCGTTTCGGCATCACATTTCTGGCGATTAATTTGTATACCCGTTATTTCGAATATTTCTGGGATGGTTTACACAAGGTTGTTTTCTTCCTGGTGCTCGCAGCCTCACTCGCACTGATAGGCCGTTATGCAGAGAAAATCTGGCATCTCGGAGAGCGTGAGCTGAGTGAATAATCAGATAACCAATGCTGAATAGGTTATTTCTTCCTTAAAAGGGTCACCGCCATAATTTGTGGAGTTAGGTTGGAAAAGAAGAGGGCAGATCAACGCTGCTGTGGCTGCAACTGATAAATCCACGCCGTGACTTTCTCGCCTTCGAGGGTGGTGACTTCGACATCCACTCGATCATAACCGTCCTCGAACGCGTCCAGCATTGGCCAATGTGACGTGAGGTTATCAGAGAAGAACAGTGAACCTGTGACACGACCGGCGTTGTTGTCCAATACGATGCCGGGAAAATCTGCTGCAGCCCCCCAACCACGTTCGTAAAAGATGCCCTTCACTGTACCGGCCAGCCACTCACCACCGATATCTTCGAGAATATGGGCATTGGAGTGACCAGGTTGTAAGGTGCCATACACAAATAAAGGTTTCATTTTCCCTCGCAAAATCAATCAAAAGAGAAACTTTAACCTTCGAGAGTGCAAATGTCATCTCAAGGAGAATATTCAAAACCAGACCGCCAGTTATGCCATATATGATTCACTAAAAACCGCTATTCTGAAGCACCCAACACGGCCAGGTAAAAGATCAATGTTGAATTGTTCAAGCATTTCCCGCGCTGCCATCAAGGGCTATCCGCAATCCGCGCAGTTTGATGGCAAGCGTTTCACCAATGTTGCGCCACGTCAGCCCTTGAAGTTCGGTGAATATTTAAAGATGTTCTGGGATTTGGCGTTCAATAAACCGAAAGAGACCGTACCGCAGCAGCCATT
Organism: Pantoea sp. BL1; assembly: GCF_000963985.1. Classification (NCBI taxonomy): domain Bacteria; kingdom Pseudomonadati; phylum Pseudomonadota; class Gammaproteobacteria; order Enterobacterales; family Erwiniaceae; genus Pantoea; species Pantoea sp. BL1. The sequence goes on from NZ_JZRH01000012.1 coordinate 135,174, forward strand.
ACCTGTGCAGCCGATCACGGCCGAGACACTTGCTGCGGCAGCTGATAACAGTGTGTTTCGTCTGGGGCATTCATCGCTGCTGCTTAAATTGAACGGCAAATATTGGCTTACTGACCCGGTATTTAACTTGCGGGCGTCTCCCTTTCAGTGGCTCGGACCAAAGCGTTTTCAGGCTGCACCCATCGAGCTGAGCGATTTACCGCCTATTGAGGGCATTATTTTATCCCATGATCATTATGACCATCTGGATTACCAGACGATCATGCAGTTGAAAGATCATGTGCGCTATTTCCTCGCACCGCTGGGCGTCGGCGATTTACTGGCCAAGTGGGGCGTTGCTGAAGAAAAGATTACGCAATTGGATTGGTGGCAATCTACCGATGTGGGTGAAATTCATTTTGTCGCTACGCCGTCGCAGCATTTTTCTGGGCGGGGCTTATTTGATGGCAATAAACGTTTGTGGTGCTCCTGGAGCATTATTACGGATGAGTTTCGTCTATTCTTTGGCGGGGATTCCGGTTATTTCACCGGTTTCAAAGAGATCGGCAACAAATACGGTCCTTTTGATGTTGCTTGCCTGGAAAATGGAGCCTACGACAGTCGCTGGGCGGATATTCATATGTTGCCAACGGATACCATCCGGGCGTTTCAGGATTTAAAGGGCAAATGGTTAATGCCCATTCATAACGCAGCCTTCGATCTGGCTTTCCATCACTGGGATGATCCCTTCAGGCAAATAGCCGCACTGGCGCGTGATCAAAAAATTAAATTGTCACTGCCAGTGATTGGGCAAGCGGTGAATATCCTGGCGCCGCAGGAAGAGGCCGTTTGGTGGTAATCTGAGCGGGCTGGCTGCTATTTGCTGGAAAATAGCAGCCATGCTCGTTCAACATCCGAAATAAACATGATTACTCAGCGGTGAGTTCATCATAAAGATTGCGCAATCGTGTACGCAGGGAAAGCACCGCTTTGTGTTTGCGTGATAACAGTGCCTGGACACTGATGCCGCTCTCTTCAGACAGCTCGTTGTAGCTGTAACCCAGCAACTCCGTTTTTTCGAACACCTCGCGCTGAGCAGGGGGCAGTTCCGCTAAGGCTTCCTCCAGCTCTTCCCATAACAGCGCTTTGAGATACTCATCTTCCGGCGTTTCCGGCACGCCAAATAGCGTTTCAGCTAGCTCATCTTCGGGAAAATCCGCCTCCTCATCGCCGTTCAACAGATCGGCTAGCGGCAGTTCACGCTTCTTTCGCGCCCGGTCGGTCATTTCATTGCGTGCCGCACGGAATAACCAGGCCGCGACATTTTCCACCGGTTGCTCGACCTGCATGAGCTTGTAGGTCACTTCCTGCAGTATATCGTCGGCATCTTCACGTACCGAAGTGCGGCCGCGGATAAATGCGCTCAATTTTGCCCGACAGGCGTTCAACGCGGACATCAGCAGAGAATCCTGCGCCATGGCGTTTACTCTGCGTCTGGCGATTTAGCGGGAGCCTCGTCGGAGGGTGAGCGCGAATCATCGCGGCGGCCATGCCAGTCACAGCGATCGCGACGTCCACGGTGCGAACGTTCACGGCGATGTTGCATAAACTCTTCGCGCTGCTCTGGGGTCATCTGCATCCAGCGTTCGTGCATACGACGACGCGCCATACCGAACATGCCGGGGCGGAAACCTAAGCCACCAAACAGAATGCGGCACAATATCAGCAGCCCAAGCGCCTGCCAGAACCCAATCGCCTTCACGCCGATGATGGCAGGCAGCACGGCATTCCACAGCGACATCACCAGCAGCCCAAGTGCCGCGATAATCACCACGCCGAGCAACAGCGGTTTCATCATGCGATGACCACCAAAAGAGTGACCACGGTGATGTTGTCTGCGCATATCAAAATCTCTCATCGTTGTTATTCCTCATTACAGTAGCCGATATTGGCTCGTACTGAGGTAGACGAATGAGCGATGTGAATATTGCCAAAAAAGTGAAAATATTTTCCGAGCTTATAAATTTAGCGGTGATTCGGTGCCGCTCTGCAGATCCGATTCACCGCTGCACGAAATCGTTTTCTCCTGCGATGAAACGGAGCCATCCAGCGATGGCTGCTGCCCATAGTGTCAGGGTTAAATCATCAACTGACGTATAAACGTTAAATCAGCTTGCTGCGCTAATTCCCTTAGGCGCTGATAAAGCGATTCTGCCTGGGGTAGCGCTGCACAACAATCTAAGAACTTTGTCTGCCGATCATCGGTGCTGAATGGTTCGTCTAGCGCACCTCGTGCCCGCAATCTGGCGTGGACAATTTCCTGACCATCCCTGAAACGCAAGGTGAGGATATGCGGCAGATTTCTGTCTTCAGCCTCCTGTTCCGCTGTCCATGGCGCGAGGGTAATCATCGCCAACTGTTGTGCATCTGCCTGTTGTTTTACGCTGGCGGCGGTAAAGTCCTGCACGCTCAACGTGCCATTCCTGAGCATCATGGCAACGCAATATTGCATCGAGAAGCGCGCTTGCATTTCATCCTGCGGCTGGTGGTAGGCAAGATTGCGCCAGTTCGCGATCCCCACCTGGCAGTGCACGCTTTCGATGTCGTCAATCTTCAACACACGCTTTTGCTGGATATCGGCAATCGCATCGAGAATGCGGTGGGTTGAGCCGCAGCACGGATATTTTTTCGGCATCACACCGATTTGCTCAATGACATGCTGCTCAGCGCCGGGCAGCGAAGGTTGGCTTAACTGACCGGCATAGAGTTCCGCAAAACCCTGAGCGCACTCAATGATGTCGAGACGACCTTGCATGCCGGTTTGCGCCAGCGTAGCGGCTTCAACGGCATTGCGCGCCGCCATCCCGGCATGAAAAGGTTTCAGTGGCGTACCAAACTGGCCTTTTACGCCACTGGCCAGACTCACTGCGATACTCAGCGTACGGGCAATCCCTGCTGCATCCAGGCCGAGCAGGGCAGCAACGCCGGCTGCGCTGCCAATGCAGCCAACGGTGGAAGTGCCATGCCAGCCGGCAGTGTAATGCTGGTAGCCGATAGCTTCGCCAATAAAGGCTTGTGCCTGCAGACCAATTAAATAAGCGCGTATCAAAGATGTGCCGTCGCTGTTTTGCGCCACGGCCAGCAGTGCCGGCACCAGAACGGCCGAGGCGTGACTCATACCCGGTGCAAAGTTGTCGTCAAAGTCGATAGCGTGAGCGGCCGTGGCGTTGAATAGCGCATCAAGCGCCTGACTGCGGGGCAACTGTGGCCATGCCTGCTGCACCGCCTGGGTAGAAAAGTCGCTACGGCCAGCCACCATGCAACCCAACGTATCGGTGATGGCGTCAATCGCCAGTTCACGAGCACGAAGAGAAAAGGGCGGTGGATTGGCACACCACTGTGCCAGAGATTCAATGAGCGTCATGATGATGTCTCCCTATCCAATGCGGTAAATAGCGTGCGTAACATGGCAAAGCCTCATGGTTTTAAGTTGAGCACAGGTTCACGCCTCACTCGCCGCCAGAAACTCGCGGGTATAGATTTCCCGTGCTCCACCCTGACGCACGCTGTCCGCACTGAGTTCCTCCAGCAATTTGCCGTGATGCATGATGCCGATGCGACGGCACAGGTGTGTCACGACCGCCAAATCATGCGTCACCATTAAATAAGTGAGGCTGCGCTGCCGTTGCATGCTGCTGAGTAAATTGAGGATTTCCGCCTGGACTGAAACGTCCAGTGCTGAGGTCGGCTCATCCAGTAACAGCACGGAAGGTTCCAGGATGAGGGCCCGCGCGATGGCCACACGCTGACGTTGACCACCAGAAAGTTGATGGGGATAACGATAACGGAAGGCATCGGACAGTCCGACTGCGTGCAGCACATCGCTGATGCGTGCTTCATGGTGATCCATGGCATGCATCTTCAGCGGTTCACGCAGACTGGCCCACACCATTTTTCGCGGATGGAGCGAGGCGTAAGGGTCCTGAAACACCATTTGCACCTGGCGATAAAAGGCTTTATCACGCTGCGGTTGCTGTTCACGATTATTGAACAGGATATGGCCCTGATAATCGTGATTCAGACCAGCCAGCGCGCGCAAAATAGTGGATTTTCCACACCCCGATTCACCAATCAGGCCATAACACTCTCCTTGTGCCAGCGTCAGGCTTACGTTATCAACCACCTGCCGCCGATGTGCTCCCTGACCGAATGCAATACTGACATCTACCATTTCGATGCTGCGTTGTGCGGTTGGAATGGGATTCATAATGCGACTCCATCACGAAAACAGGGGCCGGTGAGCCAACTGGCATCTCGGGTCGGCACACGCAGCGTATCAAGGGGATGATGCAGACGTGGCTGACTGGCAAGTAATGCCTGCGTGTAAGGATGCTGTGCCTGTTCCAGACGATCGGCACGAATCTCTTCGACGATGCGCCCGGCGTACATCACCAGTACGCGATCGCAGAAACGAGAGACCAGATTAAGGTCGTGACTGATAAACAGCAGGCCGGTCTGACGGCGTGCCAGCTGTTCATTGAGGATGCTCAGCACCTGCTGGCGCACCGTCACGTCCAGTGCGGAGGTCGGTTCGTCGGCAATGATCAAATCCGGCTCAGGGATTAGCATCATAGCGATCATCACGCGCTGGCCCATACCGCCAGAAATCTCATGCGGATAGAGTCGCGCGACTTTTGCCACTTCGCGAATATGCACCGATTCCAGCATCGCTAATGCGCGCGCATTGGCTTCATTTTTGCTGACCCGGCGATGCAGTCTGAAGGCTTCCGCCACCTGATCGCCAATGCGCATCAGCGGATTAAGCGAGAAGCGAGGATCCTGTAGGATCATCGAAATACGATTTCCGCGAATCTGGCGCATCTGCTTTTCACTGCTGTTGAGCAGATCGATATCACCGAACTGCATCTGATCGGCGGTGACGTGACCGATTTTGGGCTTTAGCTGTAGTAACGCACGGCAGGTCTGTGATTTTCCCGAACCGGATTCACCGACAATCGCGACTTTCTCACGTCCGACATGGAAAGAGACGTCACGTACCGCGCGGTGCTCCCCGTGCGCGCTGCGAAACACGATATTAAGGTTTTTCACCTGTAGCAGATTATTCATGGCGGATATCCATTACGTCGCGCAGGCCATCACCCAGCAGGTTAAAGGCGAGACTGGTGAACAATATTGCTAATCCCGGGATGGCAGCGATCCAGCCATTGTTCAGCATGAACTCGCGGCCGGAAGCCAGCATTGCGCCCCATTCCGGACTGGGAGCTTGCGCGCCAAGCCCCAGGAAACCCAGTCCAGCGGCGGTAAGGATAATCGCCGCCATGTTAAGGGTGACGCGCACGACGACAGAAGGCAGGCACATGGGGATGATATGTCGCACGATGATGTGCCAGGCGGATGCCCCTTGTAAGCGCACCGCTGCGATGTAATCCATCTTACGGATTGCCAGAGTTTCGGCGCGTGCAAGGCGGGCAATCGGCGGCCAGGCGGAGAGAGAAATCGCGATGATCGCATTCTCGATGCCTGGCCCCAATGCCGCGACAAACGCCAGCGCCAGAATCAAACTGGGGAAGGCCAGGAAGATGTCTACCAGACGCATGAGCACCGTATCGACCCAACCGCCGAGATAACCCGCGCTGGTCCCGACCAGTAAGCCAATGGGTGTGATAATCAACGCGGTTAAGCCCGCGATATACAGCGTGATTCGCGCGCCATACAGCAGACGGCTGTAAATATCTCGACCCAATTCGTCGGTGCCCAGCCAGTGCTCAGCAGAAAACGGTTGCAGGCGGAAGGCGAGGTTTTGGGCATAGATATCGTGAGTGGCTAACCAGGGCGCGAACACCGCCGCGCCAGCAATCATCAACAGTACCAGCAGACCAAAGAGTGCCGAGTGGTTAGCGCAGAAGCGTCGCCACTGAATCCATAACAGCTGCATGTGCGCCTGAAACGGTGACTGTGGCGCAGGATCGCGCAGCCAGGAGCGTAAGTTACGCGAAGGATTAACGCGCATCGATTTGTTGACGGAATCGGTCATGCTTCCTCCTGACGCGTACGCGGATCGAAAAGACGATAAAGCAGATCGCATAGCAGATTGATTGCGACAAAAATGGCGCCGATTAGCAATGTGCAGCCGACGACCGCATTCATATCGCCCGCCAGCAGTGCGTTGGTCAGGTAGCGGCCAAAGCCGGGCCAGGCAAATACGGTTTCGGTGAGTACTGCGCCTTCCAGCAGCCAGGCCCAGGAAAGGGCCACTACCGTCAGCGTGGGCACAGCGATATTACGGAATGCATGCACCCAAACACATCGCGCCCACGACAAACCTTTCACGCGAGCGGTAATGATGTACTCCTGCGACAGTTGTTCCAGCATGAAGCTACGCGTCATACGGCTGATGTAAGCCAGCGCGCTTAGGCCAAGAATCGATGCGGGCAAAATGATGTGACCAAACACGTTGCGGAACATTTCCCAGTTTCCGCTCAGCGCGCTGTCGATCAGCCAGAATCCCGTCACCGGATGTAAATCGAACTCGTAGATAAAATCGATGCGTCCTGGTCCGCCAATCCAGCCGAGCGTGGCGTAAAACAGCAGCAATCCCATCAGCCCAAGCCAGAAGTGCGGGGTGGAATAGCTGAGTAGCCCCACGAAGCGGATCAGATGATCGAACCAGGTGTTGCGGTACATTGCCGCCAGCACGCCAGCGGGAATACCGAAACCAACGCCAATAATGGCCGCCACGGTTGCCAGTTCCAGCGTAGCAGGGAAGACGCGCGCGATATCCTGCGCCACCGGATGGCTGGTGGTCAGAGCGATACCAAAATCGAGGTGCAGCAGTTGCCAGACGTAGTCGGCAAATTGGTGCCACAACGGTTGATCCAGCCCCAACTGATGAAACATCTTGTCGTAGGCTTCCTGACTGGCGTTATCCCCGATGATCGCGACCACTGGGTCGATAGGCAGTAAGCGACCAATAAAGAAGGTCAGGGCCGCCAACCCCAGTAGCGTGCAAACAATCGAGATGAGCCCACGAGCAAGGCGTCTTATCAGACGCCAGCCAGCGGAAGCGGTGTTGTGTGCAACGGGCATCATGACCTGTGACATCTGCCACCTCCGTTATTTACTTGCGGCACCGTACCAAACGCGAAAACCGTTCCAGGTCCAGTTTTTCACCGTGGGGCTTATTCCTGCGGTGTTGTACATCTGGAACATGATCGCCATAGGCCCTTTTTGCATCTGCTCTTTCTGCAGATCGCCATACAGTGCAGCGCGTTTGGTGTCATCCGGTTCTAACAGCGCGGTTTCCACTTTCTGATTCATCTGCGGATCGTAATAAGCGGCACGCCAGCTTGGATATTGCGTGGCACGTGCTTCTTTACGATTGTCAGGGTTATAAACCAGACGCGAGGCATTACCGTAGGCATCGGGCACAGAGGTTTGCCACGCCATCATGGCACTCTGGAATTCACGGCCGCGTACCCGACTGAACAACTGGGCGTTAGCCATGCGTTCCAGATTGAGTTTCACGCCGATTTTGGCGGCATTCTGCTGTACGCTTTGCGCGATTGGCGCCGAATGCGGCAGGGTGCCAAACAATACCGCGGTGCTAAAACCATTGGGATAACCGGCTTCCGTCAGCAACTGTTTGGCTTTATCCAGGTCGAGGTGGAAAGGCTGCCCCTGTTTGGCATCCAGCGCACCAAACGCCCCTTGTTGAACGAAACTGGCGCGCGGCACGCCGAGATAAGGCATCACGCTCTTCGCTAACCCGTCGTAATCGATCAGATATCGCATGGCGAGACGTACTTTTTCGTTCTTGAAAATGGGGTCTTCATTATTGAAGGTCCAGAAAAACAGCTGTGGCTTCAGGACTTTTTCCACTTTCACTTTGCCGCCCTGATCGAGCGTTTTCAGATCGTCAGCTGAGAGATCGCGAGCGATATCCACATCGCCCTGCGTCACCAGCAGACGCTGAGTGCCGGTTTCAGCCACATGACGAATCAGAATGCGCTTCAGTACCGGCGCTTTTCCCCAGTAGTTCGGGGTGGCCTGTAGCACCACACCTTCACCGGCATTCCAGCGCACCAGTTGATAAGGCCCAACACAGGCGGTATGAGTGGAAAGGTATTTATGTCCCAGATCGCCATCCACTGCCTGTTTTTCAACTTCTTTGCGGTTAAGCAGGGAAGAGACGTTATTGGCGGCAATCGCCTGGAGCACCAGATTGGTGGGGTAAGCTTTATCGAAACGCATCACCAGCGTTTTGTCATCAGGCGCGCTAATGCGTGAGTCGACATTATCTTTATCAAAGCCATATTCCTTGATAGCAGCCGCATTGCCGTAGCCCAGTTTCACTACGCGCTGCATCGACCACGCCAGGTCGCTGGCCGTTGCGGCTGAGCCATCCGCAAATTTCAGGTTGTCCTGCAGATGAAAGGTGATGGTCTTGCGATCGGCAGAGACATCCCAACTTTTGGCCAATGCAGGATCGAGCTGCGTTTCATCACTGACACGAAAATCAACCAGCGTGTCACAGGTGTTTGAATAGATTTCACTGGTGACCACTTCACCAATCTGCGCCGGATCCCAGGTGCTGATGGCATCAATGTTCCACGCCATCACTAAAGAATCGGCGGGTGTTGCGGCCTGTGCTGAAGCGCAGCAGGTCGCTGCCAGCGTCAATGCGGCAGTTAACATCTTGTTTTTCATCTATCTCTCCTGAGGCGTTACAGAGTTTCCGGGCGAGGCTGAATCGGTGGTTTCACCTCAGCTGGAATAGGGCAGTGATAGGGTTTTTCACTGACCTGCTCGAAATGGGCTTTCTTCATCTGCGCCATCAGTATTTTGTCGGTCAGCACGTCGACCGCCGTCGCGGCCATGACTTTAGCGACATGACCCAACGCTTTGTGTGCGGCTGGCATTTTGCCTTGCGCGGTCAGTTGCCATGAGTGACCAGGGGTTCCAATGGCCATGGTGGGTACGTGCGCCTGCACGGTCGGGATAACCCAACTGACATCGCCGACATCGGTGGAGCCAATCATGACCTCTCCGTGGGTATCGAGCGGAATGATGTAATCGCTGAGGGGTTTAGGATCGGCGGGTTTCACACCGGTTTTGCGGTAGCAGTTATCAATTTCTTCCGCTGTTAGCGTGGCCTGAATTTCAGCTGCAAAGGCGAGGTCGGCTTGATCAAATGGCACCGGACCAAGCGCTTCCAGATTCCGCTGCATCGCTTCTTCTAACGGACGATTGCCAAGCAGGTTGGATACCGCGCTCATGATGCTGATATCCACTTCGGTATCGGTCATGATGGCGGCACCCTGTGCCACGCGCTTGACCCGCTCATTCAGTTCAAACATCGCATGGACATCGCGCGAGCGAATAGCGTATCGCACGGTAGATTTTGCCTGTACCACATTGGGAGCCACACCACCGGCATCGAGGAAGGCGTAATGGATGCGAGAATCTTGCGGCACGTGTTCGCGCAGGAACTGTACGCCAACGTTCATCAATTCGGCGGCATCCAGCGCACTACGCCCAAGATGTGGAGAAGCCGCAGCGTGGGATGAGCGGCCACGGAAAGCGAAATCCATACGGGTATTAGCAAGAGAAAGAGGTTTTGCCACTTCATGATGCGCACTTGGATGCCAGGTGATGGCGACATCAACGCCATCGAATGCGCCAGCACGCGCCATAAAGGATTTGGCTGCACCGCCTTCTTCTGCCGGACAGCCATAATAGCGAACGCGGCCCGGTGTGCCGGTCTCTTCAAGCCAGGATTTCAACGCAGTAGCCGCCAGCATGGCAGCCGATCCTAGCAAGTTATGCCCGCAGCCGTGACCATGTCCGTTACCCGGCAGCGGAGAATAACGTGCCACGCCCGCTTCCTGACTCAATCCTGGTAAGGCATCATATTCTCCGAGGAAAGCGATGATGGGACCGCCTTCACCGGCTTCACCCATCACCGCAGTGGGGATGTCGGCCACGTCTTCTGTGACGCGGAATCCTTGCTGTTTTAGCATCGCAGTGTGTTCAGCCACCGAACGATACTCGGTATAGCAAATTTCCGGCATGCCCCAGACGCGATCGCTAAGTTCACAAAATACCCCTTGATATTCTTCTACCCACTTCCAGACTAACGCTTTGTTTTCCATGATAGTCCCCAGCTTGGTTGGTCAGGTTTTCGTCTCTCTGAAGACCCAGCATGGAGTAAATCATCAGCGTAAGGCCAATGAGCAATTCACACTCCCCATTCCAAAACGGCATAGTTTTGTGTCAGGCCGCATTAGCTGTCTCGCTGGCACACGCACGCAGCCACAGTTTTTCAGCCTGAGAATTTTGCAGAACCGGTTGACGATAGAGCCGAATCGCCAGCGACATATCCCAGCTGCTGTCATCGGCGCGCACTAAACTGCCGCTGGCCAGCTCTTCATGCACTAGACTGAGAGGCAACCACGCCACGCCGCCACCGGCCAGGACCATGGCTTTGAGATTCACCGACATACCATTTTCATATACCGCTTCAAGAGGAAGCGGGCGTTTACTGAGCATTTGCGCCAGCGCATGAGCAAAAAAGGTATGTTGTCCATAACTCAACCACGGAATCGGACCGCTATCCGCGCGCACCGGATAGAGTGGTTTGCCGCTGCTATCCGGGCGACATACGGCAATGGCACGCTCACGGCCCAGTTGCACCATGGGATACGCCGCCAGCTGATGTATCAGCGACACCGCATCATGCGCGTAAGTCAGTAGAAAATCGGTTTCACCGCTGTGTAAGGTGGAGATGTGCTCAGCGAAAGTCGGTTTTTGATTGCACAGGCGGATAAAGCTGAGATTGGGTTGCAGATTTAATCGCTGGATCCAGTCAGGAAAGAACGTCAGTGAAAGGGTGTTTAGCATCGCAAAACGTAATACCGCAGTGCGCGAACTGTAGCGCTGGTGCAGATCATTGCGCAGATGCGACATGGAAAATACCGTTTCGCTGGCGGTCGCGAGGAAGGTTTGTCCCTCTGGCGTGAGCGTTACCGGATAGGTTTTACGATCGAATAACGGCACACCCAGCCACTCTTCGAGTTGGCGAATGCGCCGACTGAGCGCAGATTGCGTGATATGTCGTTCGTCGGCGGCGCGGGTAAAGCTATAACAGCGTGCAACACTGAGAAAATCTTCAAACCATTTCAATTCCATAGCAAAGACCTCTTTGGATGAATGGGAAAGCAACGTCAGCGGTGGGAAACCTTTTGTTACACGCAAGAAACGCGCCAGGCTTAATGACTGCGGTACAGACGCTGACACAGCCATGACGCCGTATTAAACGCTTAAGATGGAGCAATGACTGCACTCGTGGGGTGCAGAGGATTTGCACAAGTGATGGCTGGAGATTGGCAAAGTCGAATTGACCAGGCGACAATAAAGGCCTTTGAAATTTAAGCGATGAAATGAATCTATGAATGCCCATATTGAATCTGTTGAGCTGGAAAAAGCCTATCGCCTGATCAACCATGGCCCAACCACACTGGTTTCCTCCCGCCATGATGGGATTGACAATGTGATGTCCGCATCCTGGGTCTGTGGATTAGAGTTCAAACCGGCAAAATTGACGGTTGTGCTGGATAAATCCACCTTCACGCGTAAATTGATTGAGCAAAGCCTGAAATTTGTTATACATGTCCCAACCGTCAGCCAGGCGCAGATGGTTCATTATCTCGGTACGCATTCCCGTGCTGAGCAGTCAGATAAGCTGGCCACAGCTGGCGTCGAGTTCTTCCAGTTACCTGAAAGTCATCTCCCTTTAGTGGCTGGCTGTGCGGCCTGGTTGTACTGCGAGTTGATACCTATCGAACAAAATCAGATCGACCACGATTTGTTCATCGGTGAAATCAAGGGTGCCTGGGCGGATAGCCGGGTGTTTAAAGAAGGGCGCTGGTTATTCGAGGACGCACCAGACGAGATGCGCAGTTTGCATTACATCGCCGGGAAACGTTTTTATAAAACGGGCTCACTACTAGATGTCGAGTAAACCCGTCTCATTCATTAATTGAGTTTGGCCTGACGCATGGGCATTTTATCGATAGTTGAGAGCAACACCTCAGTATTCAGAGGTGTTGTTTCACGTAGTTTCATTCCACCATCTTTTCCAACCAGCACCACTTCAAATCCTTTCGGATTGAGCTGTTTACGCAGAGTGCCATTGGCTGTTGGTGAGGTATCACTGAACACAATGATATCGCGATCGGCCAATTCCGCTTTCTGCTTCTCCAGCATCGCCATCTGCGTGACATAAGCAGGATCGGTTTTTGATGGGGCAAAAATTACCAACGGGCGATTGTGCCAGCGATATTGAGTGAGGTCTGAGACCTTCGGCGATAGAGGCTGGAACAGGGGCTCTTCAGCCGCACGAACGGTGTTAAGACTCATTATTGAACAAATGGTGAACAGCAGCAGTGGCGTTTTCAGCAGTAAATTCGTCTTCGACATGATGGTTTCCCCGACAGGTTAAAGATCGCGTACTACCAAGGTTAGCGGAACCCAGTGCCTGCGTAGGTTACTTCACGTTTCTTTACCCACAGATGAAAAATGAAAACAAGAAATGTCTTTCGTTTCGCTAATGTCACCCCGAACTTACGGCTTCGAATGTCACATTCTGTTGTTTTTCTGATGAAGAGAACAGGGCATATACATATGTGAAAGCTGAGCATATACTAAACATATGCTGAGTGATGAAGCTCAAAACATAATGCCGGTGACGACACCGTGTCGGAAGTCCGTTCGGGAGGATTAATCATGCGAACTGTTTCTGTATTTAAAAATGGCAATAACCGCGCCATTCGTTTGCCACGCGATATGGATTTTGAAGGGGTAAATGAGTTGGAGATTGTCCGGGAAGGTGACAGCATCATACTGCGTCCCGTACGGCCGACCTGGGGCTCATTTATGCAGCTTGAGAAAGCGGACCCGGATTTTATGATGGATCGCGGGGATGTTGTCAGTGATGAGGGAAGATTTGATCTGTGAACAAAACCTACATGCTGGATACTTGTATCTGTTCGTTTATTATGCGCGAGCAACCGGAGGACGTGATCAGACGGCTTGAACAAGCGGTGCTGCGCAACCATCGCATCGTAGTTTCGGCTATTACTTACGCAGAAATGCGTTTTGGCGCGATTGGAAAGAAAGCCTCGCCGCGTCATGGTCAACTGGTTGACGAATTCTGCGCCCGACTTGATGCAATTGTGCCCTGGGATCGGGCGGCGGTAGACGCCACCGCTGTAATTAAGGCCACCCTAAGCGCAGCCGGAACACCGATAGGCCCAAATGACACGGCTATTGCCGGTCATGCCATTGCGGCCGGCGTTATACTGGTAACAAATAATACCAGGGAATTTGCGCGGGTACCGGGTTTGGTGCTGGAAGACTGGGTGAAGTAAGCCGCTTATCAATCTCGGAACGTACCTGAAGCATTTCTACGGTAATTTGTGGACAAAACCCACGTAATTTTCACGTAGCAGCGTCAGTATGCGGTGGCGCAGAGCCTCTTCGATGCGATGCGTGCCGGGCTTTCCACGCCGTGCGTCGGTAAGACCGGCTGCACCAGACTCGCGGTAGCGGTTCATCAGCCGCTGAACCTGACGTTCGGTGAGATCCAGCTGAGAGGCAGCGTCGCGGCGACGCAGACGTTTTTCAATAACAGCCTGAATGACGGAAAGACGGTGAAGTTCTTTGTTCGACATGGTCACCAGCATTAGCAGAAACCTCCCAGAAAAGGTGGCAAACGCGCCGCATCTCCTTATCTAATTGGACCCTCAATAAAAGTGCGCATAATCATGATTATGTTAAATACGATAGATTAATGCGCACTCCATACCCTACTGGGGTTTTAGATACTCAGTTCTACGGCGCCAATTCTTGCTCATCAGATTTATTCCACAAATGCATAAAATTTTCTTTACTAAGCTTATGACAGTTACATGAATCCTGTAATATCCCTATTCACTCTGCCCACCTTTTCAGCATTCTCAAAGAGTATCAATGCGTAAAAGTGTCCTCTCAGATAGCACCCCTCATCTGCTAAAGACTTCTCTTGGAAGAAGTATGGCCGTATTTCTGCTTTCCATCAGTTTACTGGTGGTGGCTATTAATGCCTGGTCTCTTTGGCACTCCTGGCAGCAACACCTGACAGAGAAAGAAGAGGATGCCCGCAATCTCTCGCTCTCATTAGCGAAACAAGCTGAAGATGCCTTTTTACAAGTCGATATCACCCTCGCGGATGCTGTGCGCCAGTTACGTCAAAACGGCAACAGCTTTGCGGCAACGCCGCAGTTTCTGCATCAAATTAAAGACCAGCAAAGCAAGCTCCCTCAACTTCATGGACTGTTTGTTTACGATACCGAGGGACATTGGGTGGCTTCATCTGGCAACTTCACGCCGACCAACGCCAGTAACGCGGACCGCGATTATTTCGTCTGGCACCGGACACATCCCAGTCTGGATATCCATATCAGCCATGTCATTCGCAGTCGCTCTACCGGTGATCTGGTGATCCCTGTTTCGGTACGCCTCAATGATAATGCGGGGAATTTTGCTGGCGTTGCCCTTGCGACGGTCAAAGTAGATTATTTCCGGCAGTACTACAGCTACTACACGCTTGGCGATAAAGATGCGTTAGGATTGATCCTGGCGGATGCTACGGCTCTGTATATTCGCCCTTTCCCTGACTCTTATATTGGCCGAACCCTATCCGCCAGCCCGCTGTTTAAAACCGAATTGAAATCCGCTTCAAGCGGCAGTGCAACCTGGCGGTCTACTCTCGACGGTGTCGAACGCGTGTTCGGCTACGCTCGACTGGAGCGATATCCACTGATCGTGACGGCTGGCTATGACCGCGACCGGCTTCGTATGGAGTGGATGGCGGCCAACCTAACGAATGTTTTGCTCAACATTGTGCTGCTCTTAACCATCACCGGCATGGGCGTCTTTGTATTGCGACAGGTGGGCACCAACGTGCGCAATCAGATTGAGCTCACCCATGTTCGAGATGAACTGACCACCATTAACCATACGCTGCAATCCTTAGCGCTGGTCGATGGTTTGACCGGTCTGGCGAATCGCCGTCAGTTCGATGCTCTGCTGGAGCAGGCCCTGCTTCGTTCAGAAAAGCATGTTGAGCCGCTCTCGCTGGTGATGATCGATATCGATTATTTCAAACGCTATAACGATACCTACGGGCACGTTGCGGGTGATGAGTGTTTGCAGGATGTCGGCCTGGCGTTAAAGGATAGCGTGCATTATCAGGGCGATATCGTCGCACGTTACGGTGGTGAAGAGTTTGCGATTATCCTGCCTAATACCTCAGCATTTGATGCAAAAAAAGTGGCGGAGCGTGCGGTCAGATGTGTTGCAGAAACGGGTATTGCGCATGAAAGTTCAGAGATCCCCGCTGGCGTGGTGACCATCAGCGCCGGCTACAGCACGCTGACGTCAACAGGTAAAACGGGGGAAGCGGATCAGCTGAAACAGGACGCCGACAAGGCCCTTTATCTGGCAAAACGCAGCGGGCGTAATCAAATTAAGCCCTGATGCGCTAACAGTAAGCTCTATTTCTTCACGCTGAGAGACAGGTGTTTAGCGAGCAAAAACGGTCTTAAATAGCCAACAGCATTGGATAGCGGCAATACATCGGCATTGAGTTTAATACCGATTTCATCGCGCAGGTAATCACGTCGACGCGTAATTCGCTGCCAAAGTTGCGGATACGCTTCTGCGATCCTGGCCTGAAGTGATGAATCGGCCAACGCAACACACTCTTCTGCGCTGACACCGTTATAGCCCGGTACCGAGGGAATGATATCGATCTGCAATATCATGCCACTTTTCAACAGTTCGCCGGAATTTGGGTACACCGGCGATGACATCCACTCTTCATCAGCAACCAGATGGCCGGGATTGAGATGCCAGCCATATCGGGCTTTGGGCAATGCATCTTCGATCACGTTATAAAGCTCACCGCCAGACATCCCCACGCGGATATTTTCTAGCCAGGCTACCTGTGCAGAGAAGTAGGGTTTAGCGATTCGGTCTAGCCAATCTTTCTGAGCGTCAGGCAATTCTGCAGGACTGGCGATAACGAAAGCAGCTCTGCTGGACAAGCCTCCCTTAAATCCTGTGGTCAGCGACAAAGGATCGCCCTGCTGCAGCTTTTTGTATGTTGGATAAAGGTTAGCATGCTCGAAACGGACGCCGGTGGCAGCGATGGAGACCACCGTATTGTATTGGCCTTCCGCAGCCAGAAGCGCGCCCAAATCAATTTCCCGCACACCCACTTCCACCGCGTCCATCGCATTAAGAATACAGTTAGATGCCAGATTGGCCCCATACTCATAATGCGCGATTTCATTGGCGTTGTTGGTCACTCTTGCACCGCCAGCGCCGCTAATAAATAAGTGCGCTGCATTTAACAGCTCAGCCTCTTTTTTCAGCGTGCGTTGCACCGCATCAACAATAAACCACGGCAAATCAAAATAGGCGGAGCCATTGCCTGCGGCTGGGGTAAACATCTTCCATCCCACCAGGCCTACTTTACTTTTGTCACTCAAGCCGGCAGATGCCAGAAGCTTTTCAAGCGGTGTTTCATGATCCATTGGCTGGTTAGGCAGTGAAAACAACGGGCAGTGAAGCAACGTGACAGGTACGCGTGAAAAGCGAGCCAGTTTGAGATTCTCATTCCCGAGGATAACGGTACATTCTCCACTGGCATCAACGATTAACAGCCCCTCTTCGAAACGTGGGATGAACCCTGTTAAGTATTCGAAATTCCCGCCATGTTCCTTATCAGCATAAATCACCAGGGCATCAAAACCGCTATTGGCCATCCCCTGCAAAACCTTGTTTTTTCGTTCCAGCATGGTTTCGTCTGAAAGGAAAACGGGTTCAACCTGGGTAAATTTTGTCGGTGCTTTCGTTGGGCCAAGCTGAATTGACGGAGACATCATGATGAATGACCTCAGGTTAACGTATTGAATGTTGAAATTATGGGAAGCGGGTTGCCACCTGTTTAAGCAAGGTAGCACCTGCTGGTTTTAATTGTGTGCTGATAATGTCATGCCGGGTTGGCTGCTCACTTGCAGGCAAACAAATTTTGTGTGAAGCCACCCTCAATTTCTTCACTCAATGCTGGTTAAGCAAGAAGCACAAGGCGCAGAATGGAATATATAACCATATGTGAATATATATTCAGCATAGCATCAGAACGCTTCGGATTACCCTAATCAAAGGAGAATGTCTTATGAGTGGTTACACCTACCCGAAATTTGGTGCCGGTTTATGGCATTTTGCTAACTACATTGATCGTTATGCCGTCGACGGATATGGTCCGGCGCTGAGTACCTTAGACCAGATCAAACTGGCTGGCAGTGTAGAAGACTTATCGTATGTAGATGTGCCCTATCCCTTTACGGAAGGTGTTACCGTTGCGCAGGTAAAAGAAGCACTAGACCAGGCCGGACTTAAAGCGATTGGCGTGACGCCTGAAATCTATCTACGCCGCTTTTCGCGCGGTGCCTTTACCAACCCCGATCCCGCACTGCGCCAGCAGGCCTTCGATCTGATGCATGAAGCCGCCACAGTAGTCCGTGAGTTAGGGGCGAATTATGTGAAAATCTGGCCGGGACAAGATGGATGGGATTACCCCTTCCAGGTTGATCATAAAAATCTTTGGAAACTGGCGGTTGATGGCATGCGCGAACTGGCCAGTGCCAATCCTGATGTCAAATTCGCCATCGAATACAAACCGCGTGAACCACGTGTAAAAATGACCTGGGATTCTGCTGCTCGCACCTTGCTGGGCATTGAAGATATTGGACTCGCTAACGTCGGAGTACTGTTGGACTTTGGTCATGCGCTATTTGCCGGCGAATCACCAGCGGACTCAGCCCAGCTGATTATCGATCGTGGCAGACTGTTTGGGATGGACGTCAACGATAACTTACGTGGCTGGGATGACGATCTCGTCGTCGGCACAGTACACATGACGGAAATTTTTGAGTTCTTCTATGTACTCAAAATCAATAATTGGGATGGCGTGTGGCAGCTGGATCAGTTCCCCTTCCGTGAGGACCATGTTGAAGCCGCCAATCTGTCGATTCGTTTCCTTAAGCATATTTATCGTGCTCTCGATAAGTTGGATATTGCCGCATTACAAGCGGCGCAAAGTGAACAAAATCCACTCAAAGCCCAGAGAATCATTCAAAATGCGCTGTTAAGCAGTATTGAAGGCTAACTTACCGTGCCCGGCAATAATGTGCCGGCCAACTTCTTCGCTTCTGCGCTTCACCCTCAAAATCAATAAACACTACTTATCTGTAAACCTGCGAAAAACTTGAAGCGTTGCGACTGGAACAACGTAAAGTGGTTGAGTTGGGTATCCTCTTAGTGAGACACCAAGCCGTAAGCGATAACCTGGTGTTTATGTTTTATCTCAAGATCATGATTTACAACATCTTTGTCGAGAATTGACCACCATTTGGTGTTTTGTCTGGCGTTACATTCTTCATATTGCGCTCAGTGAACCGCTGGTCAGCGATAAACGACTCCGTGGCTTACTGACGCGCTTTTATTAAAACCTTACTGTATGTTGTAACTTAAAATGGAATAAGCAAAGCAGTCAATGGCAGATAAGTTTGCACCCGGTAGCATTTCTGATCTCTTATCGAGGACCTTTGCCCTCATTTTGTGATCCGGATGAAGGAATCGATTTTTACCGCGTTGACTAATTTCTCACCTCATCTGAAAGTAATGAGAAGCACCCAGGGACACAGCGAACAAATGCCCAGCACTATGTGTTGATTTGCATTAATTTGCACCCGGGTGCATATAAGTCCTATCCTCCCTACAGAGATATAAATATGAATATAATCAAAGCAATAATAATTGCCTGGGGTTTACTGAGTGTGTTTGCTGTGCAAGCCAAAACGTATATGGTGGGCGTTGCTCTGGCTAATCTGGACCTTAATTTTGTTTCAATCCTTCGCAGTCAAATGGAAACACAGTTGAAAGAAAAAGGACTAAATAGCCAGTTTGCCGATGCGAAAGGAGATGTTTCACTACAAATCCAGCAGGTTGATGATTTTATTAATCAGGGTGCTGACGCGATTATCGTGAACCCGGTGGACACGCAGGGTGTTATGCCTGTGATTGCAGCAGCGAAGAAAGCCAACATCCCGCTGATATTCGTCAACCGTAAACCTGAAGTGGCCCTGAGCGGTAAGATGGCTTACGTTGGCTCCGACTCTGCGTTAAGCGGGAAAATGGAGATTGAAGCGCTGGCAAAACGCATGAACAATCAAGGTAATATCGCCATCCTGATGGGGGCTCTCTCCACAGAAGAAGCGCGCCAGCGCACTAAAGCCGTTGAGGACTATGTCAGTGCTCATCCGGGGCTTAAAGTTATTCAGAAGCAGACTGCCAACTGGCAGCGCAATGAAGCCGTCGATAAAACCCTCTCCTGGTTGCAGGATGGCAACACCATAAACGCCATTGTTGCTAATAATGACGAGATGGCAATTGGTGCGATTATGGCACTGGATCAGTTGAAGAAGAGCGATGTGTTAGTGGCTGGCATTGATGGCACACCGGATGGTTTGCAGTTCATCAAGAATGGCAAAATGGCGGTGACTATTTTCCAGGATGCAAAGGGTCAGGCTATTGGCGCAGTCAATGTGGCAAGCGATATGCTGGCCGGCAACAAAACCGAAGCCTATAACTGGGTGCCCTATCAGACCGTAACGCGTGAAAATTACCAGGCGTACACTGACAAGAATCAAAAATGATGTCTAAGGCGGCCCACCGGGCCGCCGCAGATAACGGATATTGAAGGTACCATTTCAGAAAAAGTCAGCTCTGTCTTGAAGCTTGAACAGGACTTGCCTAAAGAGAGTACGTTCTATTTAAGGCGACAGCCGTTAATTTTCATAAAGCAAGATCCTGTAATGCATTCAGTCAGGTTTTGCAGAGCACCTTCAACCACCAATGCTTAAAAGGCAACGCTCAGTACGAATTTTGTTGCTTCCATTGCAGTAGCATCTCGCTATGTTGAGCTAAAAAATGGAGGTTAACATGGTAAAAACGTCTTCGCCCTGGTGGTGGGATCTTTCCACTCGGGAATTTAGTGAACTCGATATGGCAAACATGGTGGCTGTCTTACCGATTGGGGCCGTTGAGCAGCATGGTCCGCATCTGCCGGTACGCGTGGATGCCGCCATTAATGCGGGCATTATTCAACGCGCCGTTGAACTCATGCCCGACAACCTGGCGCGTTCACAACGTGCAGCCCAATCACTGGCCGCACGAACCGGCAATGATATGCCACGAGGCTGGCGTTCAATGGCATTTTAATGGTGTTAAATCAGGCGTTGCCGAAAGTGGGCAGCCATCCTAACCAACTAAGTAACCAGGCACCGATATTCAGTACACCGAAAATCATGACCAGCACGATCGAGAGCGTGGATCGCGACATCCCGGCAAAACACTGTTGTGCCTTCCTGGCCAGCATCGCCGGGATAATGACGGCCCAAAGGGTAGCAAACAATCCCGCGAAGCCAATTGCGGCGACAAAACCATGCGGCCAGAGCAGTGATGCAATCAACGGGGGCAGAAAGGTCAGACCGGCTGTTTTCAGACGTGCCAGCGGAGCGTTGCCCCAGCCTAGACGATCGGCAATGAAGTCAAACAGCCCCGCCGTCACGCCAAGAAAAGAGGCGATAACGGCAAAATGCGAAAAGACGGACATCATCAATGCCAGTGCACTGACATGGAGGTGGTCGCTCAACGCCGCCATCAGCGCGGCGATATCACCGCCCTGCTGTACGATTACGGGGAATGCGGCCCTCGGCAGATTACCCATGGTGCTGGTCAACCAGAACAGGTAAAGAGCGAGCGACATTAAGGTACCCAGCACCAGCGCTTGCGTGATTGACCGTTTGTTACCATCGTAATAACTCACCAGCCCAGTGATATTGCCGTGATAACCAAAAGACGCCAGGCAAAACGGTAATACGCCCAGTGCATAAGGCCAATAGTGCTCTCCCGCTGGCGCGACGCTGAATAACGAAGGCACGCTGACCTGCGTCAGCAAACCACCAAAGAGCAGGATCAGCAGCAGGATTTTCGCCATCACGCAGAACGTCATTAAGCGACTCACACCTGTCGTACCCAGCCACACTACGGCGGCCACGGCGAGCGTGAGTGCGATTTTTGCGCCGGCGGTGGAGAGCGGCAGCCCTGCCAGGTTGAGCGAGTGCTGATAAACCGGACCGCTGGCGGAGATATAGGCATAAGTCAGGATGCCCAGCACAAAGAGAATACTGAGACCGTTAAGCGTTGCCCAACCACGACCCAGCAGATCCTTCGTTAAGGTGTCATAACCCGAACCCTGTGGATAGTGCAGGCTGGTGCGCATAAATAGCAAACCTGATAGCAACATCGCGCCCCACGTCACCAGCAACAGCAGCAGCGCCCAGCTAAACCACGCACCGGCCATCATAATCGGCAAGGTGAACATGCCCGCGCCCACCACCGTACCGCAAATAATCATCGCCCCCCACCAAACGGAGGGTTGGCGCTGGCTCAAGGTTGAGTCCGTCATTATCAGAATCCCTGAAATATCAAAGGCGGCGATACTACACGGAAAGTGTCAAGAGGGAGAGGCAACGGGATCAGATCGTGACGCGCTGAGTGTCAGCGTAGGGTGACAGCGTCACTCGTGAGTAAGGTGCTAAGACCTTTTGTTGATGAATTCATCAAAACATTGGTAGGTGCTGGTATCAAACAATGAGAGGGTCTCAACCTCATCCATCGGTATTACATGTCTAAAATGTTGCAGGTTCAACCCTTTAGAGTCCGCGGTGATGCCCTTCTTCAGGTAAAGTTCGTAGTAACGGTGTTGCTCGTGATAATACAACGTATCTTTATCCCGGTAACCACTGATATAAGGGATGATAGACAGATGCTGGGTGAGACTGTGCTCTATACGAGGTGCGGCGACATAACCAATGTAAACTTTACGTGATTTAAGCGTCACGAATATCAACATATCCTCATCGATAGCCTGAACCAGCAGAGATTCAATCGCATCCATAGCAGCCATCTCACGATACGCGGCCTGACGGACGCGTTCGTCACGCAAGGATTTTTGTGCGGCATCACCCGCCCTCCAGGCAATAAAACACCCTGCACACATAGAGAGAAGGAAAAAGAGTGGATAGGAGAGTGCCGTATTATTCGTTAACCACGAATAGTAGTCTTTGATGCCATAGGTGGACACAAACAGATGGGGAATTGAAAAGATGAGGCTGACAACGACCAGGAACAGGTAAATAAATAGAATCAGGCAAAATCCCTGAATGACAAACTTGCAGCCATGCATGGCAACATAAAAATACGATGTCCAGCCATCGGTTCTGGCATGGCGTATGCGGGATTGATAATGATTTTCTGTAAACCAAAAGCCACAGACCAATACCACCATAATCACCAGCGGACCCATCGTTAATCCTTAACGTTTTGCGGCCAATTCCTTCATACGGGCCTGCATGGAATCGCGGACCTGCGGATTATTCATGTTTAACAACGCATTACCATTAGCATCAGTGATAATTTTACTGTCATTAGACTGCTCAATATCCTGCTGGTTGATTGATTGCATCAATCGTCCTGGCATGCTGAGAAAAAGCTCCAGAATCTTTGGCATATGATCTCCTGACTTCGCGAAGTTTAAACCGTCAACGGGCATCAACCGCTTAAACATGATGCCTCTTTAACGTAGAAACTCAACCTTTCCTGAAATTTTGACATTTAAAAGTGGGCAACATTCAATCTACCTCTGAAAGAGGAACCCTCTCTGGATGCAAAACATACCCACCCGCTTTCAATGAACTGAGTATTTATACAGCACTTAGCGGTGAATCGCCAACGATAAATCAAGCTCACGTGATGGCGTAAACACTCATTCACGGGCGCACCAGGGTGCGCCCGTGTTTCCGTCATTGATAAAACGCAGGGCGTGGTGGCATGATAATCGGCACAATTTCACCGTTGTTCTGCGCGGCAACACAGGCATCGGCGGCAACCGCCGCAGCATAACCATCCCATGCAGACGGGCCCGTCATGTTGTCAGACAACACGCTGTTAATGAAATCCTGCAATTCCACATCGTAGGCATCGATGAAGCGTTTTTTCCAGTCGGTCAGAATGCCTGTTGAGAGTTTAGCCGCACTTCGTGTCTGAACGGACATCGGCTCAGGCAAGCTCGCAATCCCGGTCTCACCCACCACTTCACACTGGATATCATAGCCATAGGCACAGTTGACGAAAATTTCGACGTCAATGCGTACGCCCTTCGCCGTTTCCAGCAGCACTATCTGCGGGTCTATGAGATGCGATGAGGCTTTACGCGTTTTACGCGGATAAATCACCTGTGCACTGACGTAATCGTCTTTCAACAACCAACGCAGAACATCCAGTTCATGGATCAGGGTGTCAGTGATCGCCATGTCCGTGGTGTAGTTATCACCCACTTCCGGGTTACGGTGTGCGCAGTGCAACATTAAGGGTTCGCCAATGTCTCCGCTATCAATAACGCTTTTCAATGCACGATAGCCGCTATCGTACGGGCGCATGAAGCCAACCTGCACGCGCTTTTTACCACTCGCGATCTCCGCCTCCACAATGTTCATACAACCCTGCGCCGTTACCGCCAGCGGCTTTTCACAAAATACCGCTTTCCCGGCTTTAATCGCTGCCAGCACAAATTCTTCATGCGTTGGGCCCCATGATGTCACCAGAATCGCCTGTACATCGGGAGCATTAATCAGGTCATGTGCATTGTCATAGATCTCGGCTTTGAGTGCGAGATCGGCCAGGATCTGCTCGCAGTTAGCACGGTTGATGTCATTCAGTGCAACCACGCGAGCGTTTTGCAGCACCTGGCTGCAACGACGAATGTGTTCGCGCCCGATTGCGCCAGTGCCAATTACACCAATATTCAGCGTCATGGTTTGTTCCTTCGTTCTTCTATACGAGTAAAATTAATGGTTCAGAGAATCAATGCTGGTACGAATCTCACGCGCGATATCCGCTTCGCTCCACGCTTCCATCACTGACGAGAAGGGTTCAAACGCGTAAGTACCGGTGTAACCTCTCTCTTCCAGGCGCTGGACTTGTCGTTTCGATTGCAACAGGTCCTCAGCGCTGAGCATGATGCGTTCTTCATCAGTCAATTCTGCAGTTGGACGTGTATCCGTCACGCCAGACAGGTGAACCAATCCGATGCGGTTAACGTCAACGCCACCGGCGAAGTCCTGTTCTGCGCCTTCATACAAATGATGATGGAAGGTATCGAGCACGATCTTGAATGGCACATCCGCCTGTTTGATCAACTGTTGTGCCAGTGCCGCCGAACGCAGCGAACTCTGCGGGAAGCCCAACGGTTCCACCAGCCCTTCAATGCCGTATTCGGCGAACAGCGGCGCGAGCGTTTTTAAAGCGGCAACCGTTTGTTCACTGGAGACCACCGTTCCGTCATTGAGTGGGCACAACACCAGCGCTTTCGCCCCGGTTTCACGTGCGTCCTTTAATAAACCCCGTGTTTTTTCCAATATCTCAGCGGATAACTGGTTAAACGGATAGACCGCATTGATTGTTACGATGGTCAGCGCATGTTGATTTGCCAATTCACGAACTTTCGCGCCCCCTAAACCATCCGTCACACTGCCACTCTTCATATCATTACGAATCTCGACCTTATTTATCCCCAAATCTTTCACCAAGGTGAAAAACTGAGTAACAGTTAAGTTCGGCGCAATTTTTCGATTAATACAAAAACGGTCGCGGCTTATTTTCTGGGTCATGTTATTTCCTGAAATGATTATCAGCGTATTGTGTTTTGGTTATTCTGTTTTGCTGCGGTGTTTAGCGTGTTTTGATAGTAATTTATCTTCTGGATTTGTACTGCGTCATCCTTGAGTGATTTACATCAAGCTCGCGCATCCATCTCTAAGGCTTGCCGTCATACAGCGCGAAGAAGTAATGTTCGACCTGTTCCAGACTGCGCCCTCGCGTTTCCGGAATGGTGCGCAGCACAAACATCGATCCACCAATACCGATGATCGCGAAGGTGAGGAAAGCGCCTGCAAGACCAAAGGCAGCCAGCAATATTGGAAATGCCATTGAGATAGCAAAGTTGGCCATCCACAGTGCGAATACCGCGCCGCCCATGCAGATACCCCGCATGCGTGCGGGGAAGATCTCCGAAAGCAGCAGCCAGGTCACCGGGGAGAGCGCGCCTTGCTGGAAACACAGGAACATCAGCATGCCAGTCAATACCAGATAGGCGCGCAACAGATTGACCTCTCCGCCTGCAAGATACTCCGGCATAAAGAAGCACACGGCGGCAATAAAGAACAGGCAAGCGGTGCAGCCCATCTGCCCCACCAGCACCAGCGGACGGCGGCCGATTTTACCTATCATCCAGATCCCGACCAGGGTCATCACCACAGAAATGACACCATTCGCTATGGTGGCAAACAGCGCAGCATCATTGCTCAGCCCTGTCGCAGTCAGCATGGTCGGCGCGTAGTACATAATGGTGTTAACGCCGGTCAGCTGCTGGATGGCAGCGATACCAATACCTAACAGAAACACCTTACGTAGCCAGGGCGTGCGCAGATCGCGCAGCCGACCTTTACCTTTCTGCCGGTTTTCTTCAATGGTCTCTTCAATCTCTTCTAACTCCCACTCAACATCCTCTGCTGCACGGGTCTTATCCAACACCTGCCTGGCTTCGCGGACATTGCCTCGCATCACAAGCCAGCGCGGGCTTTCTGGCATGAAAATCATACCCAACCACAACAGCACGGCGGGAACAGTCGAGAGTGCCAGCATCCAGCGCCAGGTATGCTCACCACCCCAGATTTCATTGAAGGTCGCATTCGAGACATACGCCAGCAGTTGACCCGATACAATCATCAACTCCTGTAAGGTCACCAGTTGGCCGCGTTTATTGGCTGGCGCGATTTCAGCGATATACACCGGCACGGTCGCCGCAGCACCGCCCACGGCAATGCCGAGGAAAAGTCGTGACATAATCATTGACACCACATCCGGCGCAAATGCTGAACCGACTGCGCCAAGGGCAAAAATAAACGCCAGAGTGATGATGATTTTGCGTCGGCCCATAGCATCGGCGAAATGCCCGGCCAGCAAAGCGCCGAATGCGGCTCCAAACAGTAACGAGCTGGTCACCAGACCCGTGGTGAATGGCGTTAATTGCAGGTCGCTGCGCATAAATAACAGCGCACCCGATACCACCCCAGTATCGTAGCCAAATAATAATCCGCCGAGGGTTGCCACCAGCGCAATAATCTTCACAAAAGGCTCAGTTCGCGTCACGCTATTGGGGCCTGACGCGGTATTTGTCGAGATATACAGTTCTTTTTCCATAACCTCTCCTGGTAAAAAACGCATTTGGAAATACAGCAGAACAAAACAGAAATGACGCTATCGGTATTTTTGTTTCATGTTAATTTTTATTTGAAATTGATTTTCCGAAATGTGATATCAAGCATTCTGGATATTTTATTTTGATGGTTAAACATCAAAAGCGCGACTTAATTAAAGGTGCGAGGAAAAGAAGGTTTCAAATAACCCTGAACTGAGGAGGGAGAGTAATATTGAATAATAGTGGCGCTAATGCCTTAAAGGTCAGAGCGGTGAAATAAGAAAAACCTTACGCCAGGGAATATTGGCGTAAGGTAAACGCAATCAGAATTGCCAGCGTACACCACCGTTATAGCGCCAGCCTTGAGTACCGTTACCGTCAAGCTCCTGACGATAGTCTGCCTCGGCATACAATGAGAGATTCCCTTTTAGCGTGGCCGTGCCACCCATGCCGACGTCCCACATCTGACCGAACTTTCCGCTGTCGAAACTGACGTTATCCGCGCTGCCGTTAATACCCGCTCGCGTGGTGGCCGCCCCGCCCCAGCCGCGTGTGTAGCTGGTCCGCAGATAAGGCGTGTATTGCTGCCCAGCGGTATCTTGCCAGGTGCGTTCCAAACGCGCGCCCACGCGGCCAATGGTTTGATCGTAATTGCCCCAGCTGACGCGGGTGTTATCACGATCCACCAGATCATCCATGTTGAGCTGCAAGTAAACTAATTGCGCCTGCGGTTCCAGACGAATTCCATTGCCCAACTGCCACGGGTAGCCCGTTTCCAGTGACGCGCCCCAGCCGTTACCCTTCAGTTTGCCCACCTCTTTTTGCCGTGCAATATCAGTATCACCACGGTGCCAGTCGAATGACAGCGCCCCATCCACATAGAAGCCACTGTCACGCAGCCAGGTGCCGTAGAGCGACAGGGTATCGCTGTCGAAGCTGGTCGAGCTGTAACCATCCGCTGCATCGGGACGAATACGGGCATTACCTCGCGTGTAGGCCACGCCGGCTCGCAAACTGTCGCTGGCTCCCTGCAGATGAATCAAATTGCCGCCCAGTTGCGCCGCACTGTAATCAAGGTCGAAGTCGTAGCCGTTCTGGCTCAGGCTGCGATCCGTCTTGTAGGTGAGATTTGAACCAAGATAACGGATAAACATCTCGCCGCCGTTGCCCGTGCTGCTATCAAGATCCTGGCGCAATTCTCCCAACCGCTTATGCAGGTCGTCTATGACCGCCATGTTGTAGTAGGCCAGTCCGACAGGCGCAGAGATATAAGACGGCATTTGTGGCGTCAGTTGTGGACGTAGTGCATGACCATCTGCATCACTGACAAAGTTGCTGGCGAGACGAAAATCCTGCCCGGTCCCGTTTGGGCTATTGTAAAGGCCATACTGATAAGGCCCCGCTGCCACATAACCCTTTGCCAGCGCGAAACTGCTCGCACTGGCACTGCCTGTCACCTGCGCCAGTGCAATGCCGTTATCAGGCGTAATCACCGCCAGATGGTTCGCCATCGAGTTAACATCCAGCAAAGTGGTGCCGCTGGTGTTGCCATTTACGTGCACACTGTCACTTGTACCGCTGTCAATCTGAGTGTTCAGCTTCACATGACCACCAGGCGAATTGAGGTCGCCATCAATGGTCAGCGTGTTGCCGGGCACGCCATTACCATTGGTAAGATCGAGCGTACCGGCATTATTCACCACCAGCGAACCATCAGTTGCGCCACTCAGCAGGGGATTGACGCCATTGCCCGCATACAACGTTGAACCTTCACCGATATTAATGGTGCTGTGCGCCAGTTTCAGGTTATCGGTCAACGTCCATTGGGTGTTATTAAAGTTGATGGTGCTCCAGCCTCCGCCAAGGTTGGTGCCTTTGCTCAAATCATCGGCGCTAAATGACCCGCCACGCGCATTGATGTCATTAAAATAGAGTGTGCTGCCCGCGCCATTCTGTGTCGTGATATGCCGGGTATTTGCCAGATCAACTTTCTCCACCAGCGCCTGGTTATTACCGCTCCCCATGGTCACGCTACCATCAAGCGTACCGCCGGACACTTGCACGATGTCATTACCCGCACCCGTATTCACATCCCCCACCACGCTACCCGATATCAGTGCAATGCGGTCGTTCGTCGCGCCGCCTGCCACCACCTCAATATCCGGGAAAGTTGCGCTGATTTGCCCCTGGTTGATAAAGAGCGTTTGCCCGCCGCGCAGATCAATCACAGGCGAGACTTTACTGTTTGAGACGATATTGCCCCGGTTAATCACCTCGCTGGCGGTGTTAGTGACAATCGCCGAGCCACCACTCAAGTCATATACGCCGATGAAACCTTCGTTGATCACTTTGCCGGTGGTGTTGGCTTGAACGCCGGTAGTATTGGCACCCGAAAGGAAAATGTAGTAATTGGGACCCAGGGTTAAATCGTTGTGGGTGACAGAACCATCTTCATTGGCAAACAGATAGCCGATGCCGGGCGCGTTGGTCTGGCTGTTACTGCTGACATTGAGATAAACATGGTCGTCATAACCGAACGAAGTTGCCGAGCGGATGCCATTACCGCCATTGACGTCCAGTCGCACATAGTTCAGGGCAATATTGCTGGTTTCTGCACGGTTATTAATAAGATTGCGGGCACCACTCAATTCCACATGATCGGCGCTAAATCCTGCGGCACCGTTATCAATCAACACCGTGTCTGCGTCGCCACTGGACCAGATGTTGCTGCTGTAGTTGTTGTACTGATCGCCTTGCCCATCACCAATAATGTTAAGCGAACCGCCATTGCCAACACGAATGGCAGCGGTCCCTTCGGAATAGAGTTGTCCGCTGCTTTGACGATATGTCGAAGCCCCTGACGAGGCGTCCAACGCCACGCCCTTATACGCGGAAATCGAACCGCTGTTGATCAGCAGGCCGCCATCCGTCAGTGCAACCGCGCGGCTGTTGTTGCCGTTGACGATGAGGGTGCCCTGGTTACTGATATAGCCGCCGTCGCCTGCACTCAATAACGAGATGTTCTCAGCATCCGTCGTCAGATTGGTGCTGTTACTGATGCTGCTAAAGCCTTCAAGCGCCTGATAACCGATTTGATTGGCAGCATGGAATGCAATTTGACTGCCCTCACCAATCACTACCGTACCGCCATTGCCCGCCTGCGCGCCTACCGCATGTTCACCGTACAAATTGATGGTGCCATTTTGGTAGAAGTAAGCGGCGTCCCCAAAACCCACGCCACCCACGGAAGGCTGTTCCGCGCTGGCATTGCCGGCGGAGACATTGATCGTGCCGTTGTTGGTCGCACGAGCGCCAACCGAATAGGTGTAACCCTCTGTGTAAAGCCCGCTACTGCCATTAGTGATCGACACCGTGCCATTGTTGGTGGCATTCCCGCCGAGCGAGCCAATCCCCACCGTGTTGCTGCCTTCCAGTGTGATATCACCGTTATTGATCAGCTGCCCGGAGCTACTGGCAATAAAACCAATCTGCCGATCCTGCGAGCCATAGATATTGGCATTGTTAGTCAGCAGCGTGTTGGTGAAAGGCAGCGTTGTGGAGTTGGTAATATTGCCGTTGAGGTCGGTACGATTGCCTTGTACCTGCGCCACGATGCTATGTATGCCATTCATATTGACGGTGGTTGCAGCGTCAATGGTGCCCTGCGCCGCGCCCTCAATACGCAAACCGATGCCATTTTCGCCGAGATTAAAGATGGCATTGCCGGTGCTAACCGTGGTGTTATCGCCACTGCCAAGGACGGCGGTGGAAAGGTTGCCATTTGAAGTTAACGTCATGCCACTGCCATCAAAGCTCGCGCCATCCTGCACACGAAAGATGGATGCGTTATCTCCCGTTACGCCGTAGTGGCCATTCTCGGGCAGTAAGATTTTTGCGTTCGGCCCCATAGCGAGAAAGGTGATTTGATCGGCACCGCTATTACCCGTGGGTAGAGCCGTCTGCGATACATTCACCGTGGCATTGCCTTCCGCGCGTATCCCAATCGCGCCAGCTCCGTTTAAGGTGATCGGTCCGCTGATCTCCGCCGACGCGACGCCGCTATCGATACCGTTCACCCATACTGCGGTGTTACGTGTTCCTTCCGTGACATTTGCATTGCCAGCAATATTGATTGGGCCATCAGACCAGCCGTGCGCAAAACCACCGTCATTCGCCGTCACCAACAGGCCAGTACCGTTATCGCCATTCAGGTTAATCACTCCGGCATTGCCCACCTGACCGCCGCTGCCAGAGTCCATCACCTCCAGCCCAGTGCCGCGACCATTGACATCTATGACGCCATTATTACGGGTGACGGCATCCGCGCCGCCAGTCACGCTCATCGCCGCGCCGCTTTGTACACCCGAACCCATGATGATGTGGCCGTTGTTAACTGCGCTGTTGCTACCCAACTGAAGGATACCGTTGGCGCTCTCCAGCATAATGTCAGACGTTGCGTCACCCGGATGGTTTTGCGGCGTACGACCAAGGTAGATGGTGCCATTGTTGGTGAAGGTGCTCGCAGCGCCGCTCAGTGTCACCGCAGTGGCACTGCCGTTGTCGCCGACAAGATTGATAGTGCCGTTATTCACCCCTTCGCTGTTATCTAACTGGATGGCTGATCCCGCGCTATTGATATTGCCGTTGTTAATAAAGCGACTACCGCTGGCGTTAACAGCTAACCCATTGACGCCAAGCGTGCTGTTATCAATGCCACTTCCCTCGGCGTTATTAAAGAAACCGCTATTAATGACACCGTTGTTGATGCCGCTGCTGCCATGGGTTAATACCAGTGCATCATTATCGGTGATTCCGCTACCGGTACTGGCTAACTTGCCGTTAATGGTTGCGGTGGCACCCTTGTCCGCGCGCATCGCTCCGCCGTTGGCATTCGCCACCTCAAGGGTTTTTCCTGCCTCAATGGTGGCGTATGCATTAGCACCATCAGCACTGAGCACCACGCGTTCACCTATCGGCAGGAAGGCTTCATCTTCATCCGGGGTATTCACTCCCCACACCACTTGCCTGCTGCTGAGCGTGACCGCTTTATTAAATTCGTTATTGTAGTCAGAGGAACTGATCTGGCCATTTTGCAGTTGCTCAATCAGCCAGTCGTTGTAGTTTTGCAGGTCGCTCAATGACGTCACGTTGAAGTCGGTAGTGTCGCCATACAGGCTGGTCACACTGAATGCGCCGTTATATGCCACCAGATTGTCCACATTCAGGCCCCAGCGCGACACGGCAGGAATCTGCGTCGCGGTGAATGTGATACGGTTATCCGAATCCCAGTTCATGTTGCCTTTATTGCTGGCAGTGAATAAGCGGCTCTGTTTAGCCGCCATCTCCCAACCATTTGCCACCGTGCTGGCTCCATCCGTGCCTAATTGCACGTTGATAGTGCCATTACTCACTGAGGCAACACGCGAATCAATGTACTGCTGATTCTTTACCTCTTCGAAATCGGTGACCAGGGTGCTGCTATCGACCGGGGCGAGATTGCTCAACGCGGCTGTGTTGTAAGTCTGAAAATTGCTGTAAGAGCGGTGATCCTCATTAGGCACTGAGATCGTGAAATCCTGCGCCCCCAGACTCAACCTCTCTTTACCTAATAAGTTGTTGTCTGTCACCAACCGGCCTTGATCCTGTAACTCGCCAATGGATACCTGCAATTCGCCACTTTTACCCGGCGTAAATTGCGGCAACCCCGTTAGCGATTGTGTGCTGCCGTTGCACACGCAAAATACCCCCACTTTGTTGTCATTTTTCGCAGGCTCAAAAGGTTGAATAACGGCAGCATTCGTTTGCATCGCAGGAATCATAATGCCTTGTGCAGCCAGCAAACTGATAACCAGCGGTTTTAATTTAAATGACATCCTTTCCTCCAGAGAGAAAATAATATTTTCACGCGGCAAAACAGCGCCAGGCATGACGGTTGTTTAATAAGCGAGAGAGCAGGAATGGAAAACGCATTATGTAGAGTTATCTCAGCATTTCGTAAAGGAAACGTCTAGCTGGAGTTAAGGAGAACGGAGGGGATTAAGTGAAATTAAGAATTAACCCTTTAAAATCAGCAGATAGCATGGATTTGATTAATGCACATCTCTTCTTTTATATCAATGCATTAGATTTGAATTAAGATCCAACATTTACTGCTATTATTAAAAAACATTCATTTAATTATTTATAATTTGAGATGTAGATAAAACGTCACCATCAATGAAGTAGATCCATTCTATTTTGAATTTTCATCTCATAAAGATGAATAAGCGCAGCGAGGCAATCAGAAAAAATATATTGTTCAAGCCTGCCTGGTGGTTGTTTTCCGAAGAAGCGAATTGAAGTGAACCGGAGATGTCGCGCCATCGTAAATTTGTGATCGTTCGCGCAATAAACCAACAGACATCCTTGTATGGTAGTCTAACATTATAAACCTGCAGGATTTTGGCTATGGCATCTTCCACTTTTACTCAGACCCAAACGGCACAGGGAAATCACACCTCACTCATTCGTCGTGTCGCCAGTGCTTCGGCGATTGGCACCGCCGCGGAATATTATGATTTCTTTGCCTATGGCACGGCTGCAGTACTGTTTTTTGGCCACCTGTTCTTCCCCAGCCACGATCCCTTAATTAGCACCCTCGCCGCATTTGCGACTTATGCCGTTGGCTTCCTCGCTCGGCCGATTGGCGGCATTGTGTTTGGCCATATTGGCGACAAAGTGGGACGTAAAAAAGCGCTGGTGGCAACCATCCTGATAGTCGGTCTCGGTACTTTTTGTATTGGCCTGCTGCCAACCTATGAAAAGATCGGCATCTGGGCACCGGTGTTATTGATAGCCATTCGCCTGTTGCAAGGTTTTGGCGTGGGCGGCGAACAAGCTGGCGCGGTCCTGATGACCGCAGAATATTCGCAAGCATCACGTCGTGGTTTTTTTGCCAGCTGGGTGCAAATAGGTGCTCCGGTTGGGTTCCTGCTGCCGCTGGCACTGTTCGCCATTCTTAATGCCTCCCTGAGCGCGGAACAAATGATGGATTGGGGCTGGCGCGTACCTTTCTTACTGAGTGCACTGCTGGTCATCGTGGGGTTGTTTATTCGTTTACGCATCGACGAATCGCCAGTGTTCGCCGCCATCCGCGAAACCAAGGCCGCCGAATCGCGTCCGTTAAAAGAAGTGATTCGCGGTAATCCGAAATTAGTCATCAATGGTGTGGCGGCTAAATTAATCGAAGCCTGCGCCTTTGCCCTCTTCACGGTGATTATCCTGGCCTGGGGCAAAGCTAACAATCTCGACGCCGGCATACTGATGAACAGCATGATTGTGGCTGTGATTCTGGAGATATTTGCCATTCCGCTGATGGGGGCGTTATCCGATAAGATCGGACGCAAACCGGTATACATGATGGGTGCACTGCTCATTGTTATTTCCATTGTGCCCTTCTTTTATGCCCTGTCCCAAAACAGCTACTGGCTCACGCAAATTGCGATGATTGTCGCGCTGACGCTGGGCCACAGTATGTGCTACGCCCCACAGGCGTCCTGGTTCCCGGAACTGTTCCCGACGCATATTCGCTGCAGCGGCATTGCAGTGATTTGGCAGGTGGGATCGTTAATTGGCAGTGGCGTGCTTGGCTTAGTTGCGGTGAAAATCCTGCAGGCCACCGATGGGCACTGGTATGGTCTGGCGCTGTATGTTGCGGTACTGGGGGTGATTTCCGTTGTAGGCTTGCTGCGATTGCCTGAAACGGCTCCAGGCCGACGTGGTGGCGAATATCACACCTGGGAACAACATTAATTATTGATGGGCGCGCGAAGTGAAGTGAACCCCGAAAGT
>NZ_JZRH01000120.1:0-230 GCF_000963985.1 Pantoea sp. BL1
ACCGGCCCGAAGATCTCCTCCTGGAAGACGCGCATGCTGTTGTCGCCTTTCAGCAGCGTGGGCTGGATGTAGTAGCCGCTATCAAAAGCTTCACCGATTTTCTCCACGCCACCACCGTGCAGCACCTGAGCGCCCTCTTGCTGGGCGATTTCCAGATAAGAGAGGATTTTATCGAACTGCTGCTGCGACGCCTGCGCGCCAATCATGGTTTCGGTATCCAGCGGATCGCC
>NZ_JZRH01000121.1:0-286 GCF_000963985.1 Pantoea sp. BL1
TCGGTATCCAGCGGATCGCCGCGTTTGATAGTTTTGATACGTTTCATGACAGCTGCCATAAACGGCTCAAAGATCGACTCCTGTACCAGCGCACGAGACGGACAGGTACAAACTTCCCCCTGATTCAGGAAGCCAAGCACCACGCCTTCTGCTGCTTTCTCGATAAAGCTCTCTTCCGCATCCATGATGTCTTCAAAGAAGATGTTCGGTGATTTACCGCCCAGCTCAACGGTAGACGGAATCAGGCTTTTCGCCGCCAGTTCGAGAATATGCCCGCCAGTGGCGG
>NZ_JZRH01000013.1:0-9285 GCF_000963985.1 Pantoea sp. BL1
TAGGGCTCGACGACCCGGCTTGCCGGAGAGCCGAAGGGGGCCATGTCCCGGAAGTTTGTTCATATTTTGAGTGTGTTTTCCGTGATTCTGCCCGAGCCGGCGCTGGTTTGACTCCTGAAGTACTCGCCTGTCACGCTAAAAAATTCGGGACAGTTACAGATTAACACATGCATGAAAAAAATTTATGCAAATGAATTTAATGATAAATAACGAGTAATCACCTTCTGCTAAGGTTCTTCAGTAAGCAGACTGGCCAGAAATTCTTATAAGGCCACCGAGACCGGCGCCGTAGGCGCGGGACCCGGGGCCGCCGCGAAGGCGGCAGAGGTTTTTCGCCTTTACCGGAGCGCCATACGAAACGAAAAAAAGCGCTATAATTCAGACGGACATAGAGCACTGCCTTTCTTCTTTATGGTTAAGGATTAACCCGTAGCCGTTGCCGACGTTCCGGTTCCGTTATGAAGCGCCCCTGTCTCTGGGGGCTTTTTTTACCGTGTATCCGGGCTTCCGTGCCCTGCTCCGGTTAACCTTTCAGCGCGTCCATCACTTTTTCATTGCCGCATTCTCATGGGGCCAGAGACTCAGGGCGCTCCCCTCCCCGCCCTGCGCGTCTTCCAGCCTCAAATAATCTCCCGCCACGCGCAGCACCTGAGCCAGCGCGGCAAAAATCGCGGCGGCTTCGGGGTGGGCAAAGGCGTAGTCGGTCAGCTGGCGGGGACGGCGGCAGTACAGCGCGCACAACTCTGTGTCATCGTGGCGGTCATACATCCAGCTGCGGTGGTTCAGCACCAGTGAAGTGATAAAGATGCCCGCCGCCTCGCTGCTCAGGCGCACATCGCTGTAATTTTCCGGGTTAACGAAACGCCAGGTTTCCTCCGCTGTGGGCTTCATTAAGCCACCGCCGGACGGCAGCTGCACGAAGTCCCATACGCCGCCGTCGTACTCCGAAAGGTAACGATCAGCGTACAGGTACACGTTGTTTTCGGCGCGAATAAAAATCGTCACCGAAGAGCGCGGGCAAGAAACGCAGGCGCACGTAGCCGTCAGGGACGCGTGCGGACTCAAAAGCAGGGGTGGCAGTCTTCATCAGAAATCTCCGCAGTCAGGGTGGTTAACAGTCACGGCACAGGCCGCAGACCGCAGACTGCACGGTTTTTATTCCCCCGCCGCAGGCGGCATCAATGAGGCGCGCAGCAACGTCCTTTTCGTCTTGTCCACATCCGGGGTGCATATCCGCCCCGGAACCCTGTGGATAAAACCGGCCATGCCGTGCGCCGGCAGGGATGCAGAGTGCCGTTCGTTTTTTAATCAGTCACGTCCTCAGGTGTTTTTTGTATCACGGCCGCGCGCCGGTACAGTTCAACCAGGTCATTATCGATCCCCTTAATCATCAGGCCAGCCATACGCTGCTCGCGGCTGGCGCCCTGCCAGAGGTGGCGCGCAATCATGTCCCGCAGGCGAAGATGAAATTCGTACAGCGACTCTTCCAGGTCGGCGACGTCGGCCGCCAGGGCATCGTTATCAGTGTGCATAGTGTGATCGTTCATCGTGTTCGCTCCGTTCATCAGGCCGCACGGGCGTCGCGGTGGGCATACAGGCGGCGCAGGCCCGCCGCGTGGTACTGCTCCATCAGCTCGATGCCAATCCAGCGGCGGCCACACACGTTGAACCGCTGCCGGCAAACGGATCCAGGACAATGGCGTCGGGCTGCGTGAAGGTCTCAATCAGCGGTCGCAACGCACTGACCGGCTTTTCGGTCGGGTGATGGCGGTTGCCGGTATATTCCCACGGCATCACGTCGGGCAACGGCTTCGCCGGCAGCGCCGGGCGCCCTTTGGCCAGCACATAGGCCCTTTCGTGCTGGTAGCCGACGAAGGCCGACTTTGAGGCGTAAGGCTTGGTGAACACGATGTGGCCCACCACACGGAACCCGGCCGCCTTCCACGCCTGCATAAAAATGTCTATCCGGTTCCAGCCGAAGAAGCTCACCGCCAGGCTGTTGTCTTTCAGCACCCGGAACATTTCGTTGCTCGCCGGCTGTACCCATTCGCTGTTCACGTCGTTGGCAATCGAGCGGCCGGAACGGTCCTTAAAGCCGACGAGGTACGGCGGATCGGTGAGGATGAAATCAATGCTTTTGTCCGGAAAGCCGCCCATAACCTGTACGCTTTCGCCGTGCATGAATCGAGACATAGTGATGCTCCTGTGTATGAAGGGGGCACCGGTAGTGGTGCCGTGACCTCCACACAGACGGGCGAACAGCAGAGCAAACAGGGGCGGATGCGCAAGCCGCACGCGCCGCCTGAGCGGACTGAATGTCCCGAGAACGGCGGGGAACGGGTGAGAAGTCCGGCGACAGCTTCCCTTATATGTCGGGAAATATCTAAACTGACTTTGCAGGTCTGGTGAGGTCCGTGCAGCAGGTGAAGCTTCCGGGGCGCAAGAGCCCGTAAACAAGCGAGTGCGCACGGACTGAGCCACTCATCATTAGCCCGGACAGTTGTCTGAACTTAAATTCGTATCGTAAGGAGGGGCACCATGAGTCAGCCGGATTTGCAGTGCATTGGTATTGATGTGGCAAAGGCCACGCTGGACGTGGCTTCTACAGAGGAGATTATTCCTTTCACCGTCAGTAATGACACTGCAGGTTTTGAGGTAATTACTAACAAAATCAGCGGACTTAATATTTCTTTGATTCTGATGGAGGCCACCGGAGGCCTGGAGACGCAGGTAGCAGCGCGTCTGCAGTCAGAAGGCTTTGACGTGGTTATTATCAACCCGCGACAGGCACGCGATTTTGCCCGAGCCATGGGGCATCTGGCGAAAACGGACCGGCTGGATGCCACTATGCTGGCACAGCTTGCACGCGTGATTAACAGCCATCCTGATCGTAACCGGTATATCCGGCTGATGCCGGACGCGGCCAGAAAGGCACTTACGGCACTGTTCGTAAGACGCCGTCAGCTCAATCAAATGCTGGTTGCGGAACGCAACCGGCTTTACCCCTCCCACCCCGATGGCCGTGAATGTATCAGTCGGATCATGACGGCCCTCGAGGCAGAGCTTGCTCTTGTGACGCGCATGATGAATCGTCAGGTGCGGCAGCATTTCCGCGATCAGGCCCGCCAGCTGACCAGCGTGAAGGGCGTGGCGGAAATTACTGCCGCCACCCTGCTGGCCGAACTGCCGGAGCTGGGCACCCTGACCCGCAGGGAAATCAGCGCGCTTGTCGGTGTCGCCCCCGTTAACAGGGACTCAGGAAAAATGCGGGTAAGACGAACGATTTTTGGCGGAAGGGCCGACGTGCGGTGCACGCTTTACATAGCGGTAATAATCGCCATTCAGTTTAACCCGGCTATCAGGGCCTTTTATGTCAGGTTAGTCGAAGCGGGTAAGGCGAAAAAGGTGGCGCTGGTTGCCTGCATGCGTAAGCTGCTGACCATCCTGAACGCCATGGTCAAAAGGGGGATGTACTGGGAGGATCATTTCATGCCACCCCGCCAATTTAGTGAATTAAAAACTCAGTCCGGTTCTGAGACGAATGTCATCAGAACTGTTTTGATGCCACTCTGAAAAAGTTCTGCAGCGCCATCAGCGCTCTGCCGGTCATGGCTATTTCCGATACCATCACGGCGTCATGCTGTTTCAGCCAGGCCAGGAAGACGGGGTTACTCATGAAGGGGCTGAAGGTACCAAAAGCCAGCTTCAGATGCGTCAGGTTGTTGGCCCATACGTCCAGAGAACGATACTCGCCCTCACTCAGTTGCGTAAGCAACTCATCCGTTTGCGCTTTGATTTCTGTAATGCGCCGGTACTTTTCATGCATGCGTTTCCGGACCTCGAAGTGATTGTTTTTGCACCTGACGTACAGCCTGTGCGCCAATCAGCGGCGTGTGCTTACGTGAGGACGGCAGCAGTGAATCACGGTTCAATACAGCCGCCCTCTTCTCACAGGCCTTATACCCTGAAGGCCTCGACCATTCCGCGTAAAGCGTGTGCCTGCGCAGACAGTGACTGTGAGGCAGACGAGGACTCCTCAACCAGCGCGGCGTTATTCTGGGTTACTCCATCCATCTGACTGACGGCAATGCTGACCTGGGAGATACCCTGCATCTGCTCGGATGAAGCCAGTGAAATATTATCCATGGACTCTGCCAGCTCGCCCACCATACTGACAATTTTCATTATGCTGTGCCCTGCATCTGCTGCTGCGACTACGCCGCTGTCAACGACACTTACTGCGTCCGCCATTAGTTGTTTGATGTCATGCGCGGCATTCGCACTACGCTGTGCGAGCGACCTGACTTCACCCGCCACAACGGCAAATCCCCGCCCTTCTTCACCTGCCCGGGCGGCCTCCACTGCGGCGTTTAAGGCCAGAATATTTGTCTGGAAGGCGATGCTTTCAATTACGGATGTAATATCCCGCACCTTCGCGGCGCTAACAGATATGGCATTCATTGTGTCTGACATGCGCTGTACATCTGTACCACCTGAACGGGCAACCTGCGCTGCTTCACGGGCTGAACCAGCTGTCTGCTGTGCGCCGGCAGTATTGCTTTTCACTGTAGCGGTAAGCTGCTCCATGCTGGCGGCCGTTTCCTGCAACGCGGCCGCCTGCTGCTCGGTACGCGAAGAGAGTTCAGTATTCCCCTGTGAAATTTCATCCGCAGCCAGCGCCACGGAGCCGGCGGAATCCTTTATCTGAGAGATAAGCCCCCGCAGGTTTGTCTGCATACCATCCAGTGAAGCCAGCAGGCTTGTTTTATCATTGCGCCGCAGAATGACCTGACTCGTCAGGTCGCCAGAAGCAATTGCTGCTGCGAGTATTTCAGCATCTTTAGGTTCCCCGCCTAACTGGCGCATCAGCGCCCTGACTATCATAAAAATAGTCAGAAAAGAGAACAGTACTGAAAGAGTTGTGAGTGAGAGAAGCACAGCGGAAGCCTCACGTACAGATTCGCTGTTAACAGCTACCGTATCCCGGCTGAGCTTATTTTGCACATCGGTCAGCCCGTCAAGGGCATCAGACAGGGCCTGCTGAGCCGGGCGAGCCGTATTCAGCAGATAGTCAGCGGCTTTTTCTGACTGATCGTTGTCCATCCCCATTTTTCCTGCAACTGTCAGCGTATTCAGAGCGAAACTGTCTGAGGACACAATACGGTCTAACGCTGATTTTCCTTCAGGAGAAGCGTTATGCATCATGCTGTTAACAAGCTGATCGCGTTGCTGAAGATACTTTTCATGTAAATCACTGACCTTTTGCCATTCATTTTTCTCCTGCTCAGGATCTTTGAGCAAAACGATGTCTCTGACTGAAACTGCCATGTTATTAACAGCAGCACGCATGTTCAGGACAAGCGTAAGGCGCCTCATTTTATAATTTACCGTATCTTCCATGCCTTGCCGTGACTTACTGAGCACATGAAGAGACAGGCCGGTGCAGATTAAAAAGCAGATAACCAAAAGGCCGTAGCCTGAGAAAAGACGAAACGATATTTTCATTTTTTTTCCTGGTGGGAGGGAGAACAACTCCTTTATCGGCCTGTAGCCAGATACTAATAGCTTTGATGAGTTACGAACTGTTACTACATCTCCCAGCACAGTTGCTTGTTTGCGAGGCCACCCGGCTACCGTGAGGGCACGGCACTTTACGCCCGCCGTTTTCCGGCCGCAGGACGGAAGACGGCATGAAGGCGGAGCGCAGAGACAACCTTTTTTCATTCCTGCAGTGATGCCGCCGTGACCGGCGACATCAGAGGATCTGCAGCTGCATACCGGGCAGCGCTATGCCCCTCCCTTCTCCAGCAAGACAGCATCGATGGCCATCTCCAGATGCCAGCAGTTAAATCCCTCGTTTGCATCATGATGGTCTTCGGCATACTCCATGGCCGCCGCAATCTCATCCGGCGTCATATCCGGGTTAATGCCGAGAAAGTCCTCTGCCAGCCAGAAGGTGCCGCAGCACAGCTCGTCATCGCCGACTGCGGCCAGCCGCGCCCTGAATTCCCGTACGGTAATTGCTCTCATTACCTGACCGGCGGGTTGTCCCGCCGCCTGCGGTTTTCTGATGATCGGACAGGGTCTTTTTCGACCCGTGCGGCAGGGATGGTGTCGGCGCAGTGGCGCAGGAAATACCAGCTGAGAGTAGTATCCGCATCGAGCGAGGCATCGGCCAGTGCGATTGTGGCCGGTACCTCATCGGGCTTCAACGCCGGTGCAACGTCTTCGAAATCATCGGCTATCCACATATGCACCACGCAGGGTGTGCCGGGTTCAAAGCGCAGCAACTGTTCGGCCATCTGGCAAGTGGTGAGAGGTTGATTCATGGTCAATCCGGTCTACAGGTTACACGGCATCAGCGCCGTGACGTCACGGCAGCCGGGCTATGGCGCAGGACGCAGGGTCGAAGGACAAAGCCGCACGCGCCGCCTGAGCGGACTGAATGTCCCGAGAACGGCGGGGAACGGGTGAGCCATGAGGCGAAGCCTGCCTTGCGGACGAAGTGGCCCGGCTAAGGTGCAGTCACGGCGCAGCGTGATCGAAGGGAAAATATTCCTGTTGCAGTTCAGTTCAGTTCAGTTCAGTTCAGTTCAGTTCAGTTCAGTTCAGTTCAGAGTGAAACAGGCCTGGGATAAATGACCAGAAAGTAGCACGTGCAGTCGATCAATTTATGTGCGAACTGTCTGTTACAGACGCGTGCAACTTTTATCAGTAACGAACT
This sequence comes from Pantoea sp. BL1, assembly GCF_000963985.1. Classification (NCBI taxonomy): domain Bacteria; kingdom Pseudomonadati; phylum Pseudomonadota; class Gammaproteobacteria; order Enterobacterales; family Erwiniaceae; genus Pantoea; species Pantoea sp. BL1. Next base: position 6,725 of record NZ_JZRH01000013.1, read on the forward strand.
ACAGGATAAATCTGGCTGCGGTACTCTGGTTGCTCTGCAGATGGCCAGTATGGCGGGAGGTTTTCCGGGATGGGGGCCCCGGGCTTAAATACTTTCCGGGCTTAATCAGTCACGAATACTCTCCTGAATAAGGCAATTACACAGAACAGAAGATTGTGAAGTTGTGGAGAGTGTCGTCCATGACAGTTTCTCCGGCCGGTCAACGCTTTCGCGCAACCGATGAGGTCATCTTTGCATCGTCGTCTTCCGGCCGGAGCCGGACTACGTCCTCTGGCGTTAGTGCTTTTCTTCGTTCGGGCCTGCAGAGTCCTGCAGGTACGGTACAGACTGTTCAGCATCCCCTTTTACGGCATACTCCAGCAGCCAGTTTCTGGTGTCTGAAATGTCCATCTGCCGGGAAACGCTGATTTCATCCTCAGCCATATGATTCAGCTCGTTCAGGAGAGAAAAGACGGTAATGTCCTTTCCCGCAAGAGCCAGCTGCAGTACCGCCTCGCCAATAGTGACGTGGCCTTCTTCGTCTTCATGAAACAACACGATTCAACCTCCATTGGTACGAATTGATGACAACCTCACCTCTGACTGTAGTTGCTCAGACCGGATACACCCGCAGATATTTCTGTAAATGTCACCAGCAGCGTGGCAAGTCCGCACCCGGGACAGGTTTATTCACACTAACCGTAAAGATAAAAAAAGGGCATGCTGATACGATATGAGTACATAACTGATAATCCAAATCAGATGGATTTTATTAAGAACTCACTACCTGCCGTTAATTCTGATGAGCCTGCAGGTGACAGTTCTTCCAGACTGGAATATGGAGTGTGAGTGGATAATGGCGGGCAGAAGATACCTGATGAAATACATCAGCTTATAGGAAATGTGGCTAAAGAACTGATAAGGTCAGGCAGGTCACTTACCCTGGATGAGCTGACCCGTGCTCTTCATCGTTTGAGTGAAACGGCAAAAGACACAGCGGTACGGGAGCGCAGCCGGGAAATAATTGCGTTACTGCTGAAAAGAATGCACTGATGCGGGATGATTTGCCTGGTCGATAAAATCTGTAGCGTTAAGAACGTAAATCAGAGCGCATCCGGCTCAAAGTCAATGCTTACCAGTATCTCAAGACAGCTTCTGAGCACGTCGAGTCGCAAAGGGTCTGTGATGGTTTCCATCTCTCCGATAATGCAGAAGATAATGGCGCGTCTCGACACTTCACCGGATCCGGCCAGTGATTCCCTGACGGCAGCACAGAAGACTCTCTTTTCATGTTCAAAACGTTCGTCCATTGATCCGAATAAGGTCATCAGCTCCTGTCCGCCAGGTATCGTGCGCTCTTGCATAGTGTGTCCTGTATATCGCTGCCTGCTTCCTGGATAAGTCTTTAAAGACTTAATCAGCGCATGAGCAGGCCGATTAATTTCTGATAATGCTGTTCTTCTTCAGCCGATGACGCCCTGTCAGCACGAGCCAGCAGGCTCATGCAGAGCGATTTACGGTTTAGAGTTTTTCCCGCGCTCAGAATTTCAACGACGATCTTACCCAGCGTTTCCTGCTGTGTTGGCGTGGAGGTCATGATAAGGCGGACTACGGAGCTGTTAACTGCTTCTGGATTTCCGGCTGTGTTATTGCGCATCGACTACCTCGTCTGGATGAAATTTAATCCTGTTTGTTAAGTAAAGTTATAGCGGAAGCTCATACTTGTACAGAAATAATTTTTCTGTACAACTTACTGGGTTTGAGTTTATCGAGCGATTTCTGTTAATTCATTGTTTTATATTTATTTTTATCCTACGGCTTTGTGTCCACTTTTGTGGTCTCTGTCTCACTATCCCCTGTCAGGAAGTACAGACTCGACCTGACAGTGATGCTCATCGTTCGGACATGTTACAAAAGTGCTGGCATGCATTCGTAAGCGAACTCTGGCAACGTCATTATCTGAGAATATGAAACTCTTAAGAAATCCAGACGTCGGCCGAAAACAGGGTGTAAATAACCGATAACCGCGAGTTGCTACTTATGGCCAGAGCCCTGCCCTCGACCTATTTTCCCGCTTTACCTGCCTGCCTGGCAGAAAAGCTCCGCGAAGTTGCGGACATGCTGGAAGTCCGCAGCCCGTCTATCCGTTAGACAGAACGGCATTACGCCATGGGAAGTCGCGGAGAGCCTTTAACAGTCATTCGCATTGAAATTCATGAGCATCATTTATAAAGCCAGATAACTTATATTTGTTGCGTCTCAACTCTGCTGATTAACTGAATATCAGATGACAGCCAGCGTCTGATATTCAGGGTGTCAGGTCCGGCCAGCACCGGTCCGAAAAAGCATATTTATGTTTAAGTAGAGCGCCAGAGTGGAAGTGGCTGCATTTTAACGCTTCGGGCATTATTCAGCCTGTGCAAAAAATAAGGGTAGGTGTGGAGTGCATGTTAATATTGTTTGCAGAAAACTCATTGTAAAAAAACCTTCCGGTCAGCCCCAGGGCTTAAAGAACCTGAACAGGGTAACGCAGTCTGCTGGCGGGGGCGCCCTTTCGGAATTGGATGCGCAGCGCATGCACC
>NZ_JZRH01000014.1:0-81769 GCF_000963985.1 Pantoea sp. BL1
AGGTTAAGGGGTTCACTTCACGTAGTGCGCCCGCATTAAAAGAGGATTGATGATGGATGCACTGACACTTCGGCTGGCCTTGATACAGCGCCATTGCGCGGCTGATGCCGTCGAGCTGGAACACCTGCTCACCGATTGTGAAGCGCGTGCGGCGGGCATCAGCGCCTTTGCTGCGCAATTTTTCTCGCCAACACTGCTGCCGGCAAATGCCTGGGTCTCTGCTTTGCAGCCGCCGCTGGAGTTGCCCCATGAGTGAGTTGATCGATGTCTCGATGCTGACGTTGGCACAACAGCTGCGCATGCGGCAGACCAGCGTCCCAGAACTGGTCGAAGCCTGTCTGGCGCGTGAGGAAACTACACGCGATCTCAATGCCTTCAATGAAGTCTATGTGTCTCAGGTTCGCCAGACGGCCAAAGCCAGCCAACGCTTGCTGGAACAGGGTTACGATCTGGGCCCGCTGCATGGCATGCCGATTGCCATTAAAGCCAATATCGATTTGGCCGGTGAGGAGATGCACGCGGGCAGCCAGATACTCAGTGGCAATATCGCCCAGCGTGATGCGGTGGTCGTGCAGCGCCTGAAACAGGCGGGTGCGTTAATCATCGGCAGCACCAATATGCATGAGTTCGCCTGGGGCGGCACCACTAACAATCCACACTACGGTGCCAGCAGCAATCCCTGGGATGATGCCCGCATTCCCGCCGGATCCAGCGGGGGTTCCGGCGTGGCTGCCTCGGTGCGCAGTGCGCTGGCCACGCTGGGAACCGATACCGGTGGTTCGATACGTTTACCGGCTTCGATGAACGGCATCACGGGCCTGCGCCCGGGCGTGGGCCGACTCTCCACGGAGGGCATTTTCCCCCTCGCCACCAGTCTCGATACCGTTGGGCCGCTGGCACGTTATGCCGAAGAGTGTGAAGTGCTGTTTAACGTGCTGGACGGAAAAAACCAGCCGCTGACAGCATTACCTGAACTGGCCGGATTGCGTATTGGTTTGCTGCCCGATGTGCATCAGCAGGTACAGCCTGATGTCGCGGCTGCCTATGATCAAATGGTGCAGTGGTTGGGAGCGGCGGGTGCGCGTTGCCAGACGCTGAGTTTGACCGGGCTTGATCAGGCAGTGAATGCGCTGGTGCTGATCAATCTTGCGGAACCGGCTTCATTGCACGCTGCCTGGCTTGCTGATCGTCCGCAAGAATACGGTGCGGATGTGCGTAAGCTGCTGCAAGCGGGGCTCGCCATTACCGCCGTCGAGTATCTGCAGGCACAACGTTTCCGCACCGGTTTACGCTTGCAGTTGTTGCAGCATTTGAATCAGGTGGATGTGATTCTGGTGCCGACGCTGCCGTTTACCGCACCGCACAAAGGACTGGAAGCGATTCAAATGGGCGACCGCGAAGAGAGCGTGTTGACCGGCAACATGCGTTACAACGCGCTGGCAAGTCTGTCAGCACTGCCTGCTATCAGTCTGCCTGCCGGGTTTGATCATGAAGGGATGCCCATCGGCATGCAGCTCATTGGACGTGATGGCGCTGAGCGCAAACTGCTTGCTTTCGCGCGTCGATTCCAGCAGGAGCACGATTATCATCTGCAAACGCCAACCCGGCTACGTGCGTGAAACCCATTCCCCTGCGCGACCTGTTAATCCTGCTGTTGGTGGTAAACGGCTGGGCTTTTAACGTTATCGCCATGAAGCTTGGCCTGATGGAACTGCCGCCGCTGTTCATGCTGACGCTGCGTTTTGTGCTGGTGGCAGCCCTGTTGCTGCCGTTTCATCGCCTGACGTGGCGTCAGCTACCTGGCATGATGCTGCTGGGATTCACCTTTGGTTTTGTGCATTTCGGGTTAATGGTGATTGGCATGCAAAGCACCGATGCGGGCACCACCGCGGTGTTTATCCAGATGGGCACGCCGATCGCCATGCTGCTGGCCGCATTCTGGCTCAAAGAGCGGCTTCGCTATCAGCAAATCGGTGGCGTGGTAGTGGCGTTTTTTGGTGTGATGATTCTTGCAGGCAGTCCGGCATTCGCGCACTGGCAAAGCATCTTGTGGTTATTGATGAGCGCCTGTGGTTGGGCATGCAGCACGGTGCTGATCAAGCGTCTGCCGCCGATCGCGCCGCTGGCGATGACGGGCTGGCTGTCACTGTTTGCCATTCCACTGGTAGGGATGAGTTCACTACTCACCGAGCAGCACCAACTCGCTTTGCTGCTGGCGGCGGGTTGGCGCGGTTGGCTGGGGGTGATCTACAGCGCGCTGGGTTCGTCCATCCTCGCTTATTCATTGTGGTACGGCTTGCTAAAGCGCTATCCCGCCAGCCAGATTCTGCCCTGGTCATTGCTGAGCCCGGCACTGGCGCTGTTAATGGGCGTGGCGATTCTGCATGAATCACTGGATCGCAGCAAAGTGATCGGCACGCTGCTGATTGTGGGCGGGATATTGCTGGCAGTGGTACGAGGCACAGTAATAAAGAAGAGGGTAGTGGTGTAATTGGGATTTTTCAGCCGCAAAGCTCAGATATCTTTATGTAAGAGAGTTTTATCCGCGTATCACTCAAACCTGTCAATGCGGCATGTCAGGCACGCACGTCGGCTCAAAAGCGCGAGTTTATTCCCTTATTTTAATTTGATTCGTTGCGGTAAACACAGCGCTTACCCGTGTTGATATTGTCGCAGCCCGATGTCCCTGTGTTAAAACGCCGAGTTAAGGGGAGGAATGAATGGGTTTGCGTTTTATTATTCTGTCCGCCGCGCTCATGCATACTGCACTCTCTATCTTCCTAATCATTACCCTCCTATTTAATTAATTCCATCAATGCAATGCCTTACTAATAGCTGGTACTGATTTTTATAAATATTGCTACTAATCTGATTCGAACAGAAAACCCTTCACTATTTTCGTGTAAACAGTCACAGTATCGACCAATTAAAATGAAAGCGTAAAGTAAAGAGAGAATGTGAAGGTTATTTGACTATATAACCTTTTTGCAAATAAATATACCAGTAATGCATATAAATCCCGTTGCTTTTGAGCGTAGAACATCAATCAAGCATAACAACTGCAACTCAACATAAGTGTATGTGAGACGTGAAATGTATTCTAACGCAATATGGATCATGCTGGAGAAGTCAGTCAACATCATCGGGCTGATATATATCAATTCGTTAATGGCTAAATACATTGGCCCAGATAACTTTGGCAAGATAAACATCGCCACCTCTCTGTTTATTTTTGTGCAGACGTTATCATGGTTTGGCGGTCAAAATATTATCTTCAAGCGCATGAGCGAGAGGACGCGATCGGGTATCTCTTTAGCAATGCATACTCAGAATCAGCGACGTTTTTTCTTTCTTATCTCCTCAAGTGCAGTACTGACGTATCTCTACTTCTTTACGGATCTCACGGTCTTTATCTTTGGCGTGGCCAACTGCATCGCGACCTATTACATCGTGATGGACTTCTTTTCGATTTACAACAATACCCAATTAAAATCAAAAATCAACACGATAACCAATGTCATCGGATTATCCCTGGCACTGTTAGCCCGATACGGCATCGCACACTTCGAGCTGCCTATTTACTACTTCACGATCCCCATTATTATTATTCCCCTTATCCCTTACATTATGCGTCTTATTTACTTTAGGCAGACTACGACAATCAATGAGAGCAGTAAGGGTGCCATCATGTATAACCGTCATATGTTGTACACCGGTGGAGCCTTGATCCTATCGAGCATATCAGCGGATATCTACACGCAGATTTCGAGTATTTTTCTGGCCAAAATGATTTCTTACTCAAATCTGGGAATCTATAGCGTTGCATTAACCATAGGAGGCGCCTGGTCATTTATTGTATTGGCATTAATAACGAGTTTCTTCTCAAAGATTTACAACGAAAAGAATCAACCTGCTGTTGATGAATTACTCGGTAAAATCAACAGGATTGTTATCCTGCTGTCCCTTGTTGTGCTAGGTGGATTCTATCTGTTTGGTGAGTACTTTATCCATTTGCTGTATGGCAATAATTATATGGGTTCTGTGGAAATCATACCCATCATCATTATTGGCACGATGTTCTCGTCACTGGGAACGATCTGCTACCGGTATATGATCAAAGAGTCCGGATACAACTACCTGGCTAAGAAAATGTTTTTATGTTGTGTCTTAACCGTGCCATTTTCCTGGGTCATGATCCGTTCCTTCGGAATTAATGGCGCTGCATACTGTTTTTTGATTGTTGAAATTTTGTCTTGCACGTTACTGAATTATTTTTTCAAGAATAGAACAATCATCAAAATGCACCTCAACATTTTTAAAACGAGATAATTTCAATGAGAATGATAAAACACACAGTTAAGTCAGCTCTGAAAATTAGCGCTAATATTTCACCAGAATTCTGTGCTAAAGCCCACTACTACATAAAATTTAAGAAGAAACTTAATTTAACCAACCCGACCAATTTTAATGAAAAGATTCAGTGGCTCAAGTTCAATGAACTGAGCAATGATATCTACACTCGCTGCGCGGATAAGTATAAAGTCAGAGAATATATTACATCCAAAGGCTGCGGTGAAATTCTCAATGAGCTTTATGGCGTCTACGATACTCCTCAAGACATTGACTATGCTGCACTGCCTGAAAGGTTTGCGCTCAAGTGCAATCACGGTGCAGGCTACAACATCATTTGTAGTGATAAATTCTCATTAGATGTTGAAAAAACCAACAGGCAGCTGAGCAAGTGGTTAAGTGAGGATTTCTCATCACATTTTATTGAGCCACAGTACCGAAAGATTGAGAGAAAGATTCTCTGTGAAAAATTCATCGAGAATGAACGCGGTGGTTTTCCAGACGACTATAAGTTTTACTGCTTTAACGGTAAACCTTACGCCGTCATGGTTTGTGTCGGCCGTGAAAAAGGCACGCCTAAATTCTATTACTTTGATATGAACTGGAATCCGCTTCCTTTTGAAGACACAGTGAAGTTACTTAATAAGCATGATCTGCCAGAGATGCCTGATGGCTTTGTGAAAATGAAGCATTATGCAATGAAACTGGCGACCGATTTTAAGTTTGTGCGCGCTGATTTCTATCTTCTGAACGGTGAGGTCATTTTTGGCGAACTGACATTTACGCCTTCAGCAGGACTGGATGTCTCACTTCAGGAAGCGGATGCCATTTTGGGTGGGCAGCTGAGGTTGTGATCAGTGTGCATTGAGCAAACACAGCACACTCATGTCGCCCCTCCCTGTGGGTGAATAGCGGCTCGGGGATTGAGGGTGGCATAAAGCAACCCTTGATCCCCTTGTTATTTATTGATTAAGTTCCTTCAATAGCCTTGTGTTCATATACAGCTTCTCGCGTCCGTAACTTTTCTCTTCCAATACGCCAATTTCCACCAACTGTTTCAAATAGGAAGAGGCCGTTTGACGTTTAGAGATACCACTTTCAACCAGATTTTCGATGCGGCAGTAAGGTTGCGCAAACAGCACCTGCATCAACTCATAGGAATAGATTTTTGGCAGTTTTTCACGTACGTAAGCCGCTACTTCGGTGATTAATGCACGCACAATGGCAATTTTTTTCGTCGTCCAAATGGCGGTATTTCGCACGGCTTCCAGCATGAATAGAATCCAGGCTTCCCATTCACCGTTTGCGGTGACGCCACGCAGCAGCGTGTAGTAATCGTCTCGGTTTTCCAGAATGAACCGCGAGAGATAAAGAATGGGTAACGAAAGCAACTCGGTTTGGATCAAGTACAGAATATTCAGGATACGGCCAGTACGACCATTACCGTCAGGAAAGGGGTGAATGCACTCAAACTGATAATGGGAAATCGCCATTTTTACCAGTGGATCGATCTCGTCATTGGCATGAATGAAACGCTCCCAGTTTGCCATCAAATCACGAATAGCGGTTTCACCCACAGGAGGTGTATAAACCACGTTGTTGTGTTGGTCACGCAACACCGTCCCCGGCGTTTTGCGAATATCACTTTGCACTGCACGTAGCTTGGTGCAAAGCGCTATCGCTGTATTGGTACACAGTGGGTAAGCATCAAGATGGGTATAGCCCTCGAACAGGGCCGTGCGGTAACGTAACGCCTCTTTTGTGGAGGGATCGGCGTTTTCGTCATGATCGGCATATTGGAAAAGCTGATCGCTGGTGGTCACGATGTTTTCAATGCGAGATGAATCCTTCGCTTCTAACATGGGTAAGATGTTAATCAGCAACCCTTGATCGGGAATCAGTTCCCCGGCGGTTTTTAGCTCCGCGACTGCGGCCCGAGCCGCGATGCAAGCCTTCAAAACCCTACGTGTCTCAATGGTTTCGAGGTCAGGCGGCAGCAACGGCAAGGTGTTATAGGGGGTTTCAGGTTTCCAGCTCATATGTTTAAAAAAACCGATTTTATCGACATATAGCCATAATATGTCGATGACTTAAACATGTCACGGCCATATGTTTAAAAAAACCGATTTTATCGACATATCGTCGAAACATGACGATGCCGTGTACATATCGAAATCCAGGTCTCTGTCAAAAATCGTCACAACTCTGCCGGGTTATTGGGGTGTTTGCCAACCCCTTTGAAGAAGAGCGGCGTGTGTTGGCTGTAATTCTCGCAATAAGGGAACGAACCTCATACTCTAAGTTTTTCTCCTGGGTAAATATGCAACAGAAACAATAGCGCACATGATCTATTTTTTAACCTTAAAACTAAATGGAATATGCCTATAAATTTAGCGTTAACTCTTTATGTTCAATAAAATAAAGCTAACCATACTCAATCATTCAGGTTATCAATGACCAAACTTTATTCACTTTCGAGCGCTTTTCCACTCATGCCAGTGAGGAAAATTTTTGCGTTTGTTATGAATTATCGCGCCCCATATAAACGAAAAGTAAGATATATCATATGACCTGAGACATTAGATGAACAAGTAACAACAAAAGGTCAATGCTCAAGGGAGTAATCATTTATAAATCAATACATTAATCCCCTTACAAGACGGAGTTTCGATAAGTACTTTCCTACAGACTATTCTTAGTTATCTTGCTAGGCTATCTTTCAAATCAATCCTGTCAACCGATCTTACGGGCTGCCTATTCCATGAAGAAAGTGCTTATTGTCGATGACCATCCGGTGATTCGTTTTGCCGTGAAAATGCTGCTGGAGCGAAGCGGTATGGAGGTTGTGGCCGAAACCGATAATGGTGTGGATGCTATCCAGAAGACCAAAGACACGCGCCCGGATCTGATACTACTGGATATCGGTTTACCCAAAGTGGATGGTTTTCAGGTGTTACAACGTCTACGCGCACTGCAGTTACCGCTGAAAATTTTGGTGCTGACCTCGCAAGAGGGGGCGAACTTTGCCCAACGTTGCAAGCAGGCTGGTGCCGACGGTTTTGTCACCAAAAGCGATGATTTAGGCGAACTCACCGATGCGATTAAAATGGTGATGCGCAATTACAGCTTCTTCCCGCAAATGGAATATGGACAGCCGAGCAACCAGGATGACGGCAAATTGCTTTCTGATATTTCCGATCGTGAACTCAGTGTGCTGATCAGCATTGCTAAAGGGCTGACCAATAAGCAGATAGGGGAGCAACTGGTATTAAGTGAAAAGACCATCAGCACTTATAAACATCGCCTAAAGCAGAAACTCAATGCACATACCTTAATTGAGTTGATCGATTTTGCCCGTCGTAACAATTTGATTGGATAATGCTCGCTATGCAGCGCTTACGTGTCATTTTACTGTTTATTGGGATGTGGCTGGTTTGCGCTCCCGTTCAGGCTTCCGAACTTCAGTTAATGACGCACCTGATAGGCTCAGAACAACCTGCTTTAATACTGTCCCCCGATGAAAAGGCCTTCCTTCATCAGAAGCATCAGTTGGTAATGGGCGTGATGCGTAACGACTCGCCCCCATATGGAATGCGCAATATTCGTGGCGAATTTGAAGGTATCAGCGCGGATTATGTCGGCCTTATCGCGCAACAGTTTGGCATTCCGGTTCGTATTGAAACCTTTAACGATCCTGAAAAGCGCTGGAAAGCATTGGCGTCAGGAGAAATCGATTTTATCCCCTCAGTCCCCAAATGCATGCCAAAAAACGATTTTGCCATGTCTACATCCTATGCCAGAGACCGGGCGGTTCTGGGCACTGAGATGACACATACCAAAAAGCTCCCAGCTGACCTGCAAGGGATTCAGGTGGCTTTAGTCAGAGATTACCTGCCGCTTTCACTACTACGCCAATATTACCCACAAGCTAAATTTCGTCTTTATGAAAATTATCAGGATGCACTCAGCGCTGTGGCTTTCGGCAAAGCGGATGTCTACCTGGGAAACAGTTATTCGCTCAGTCGCAATTTCCTGAATAATCTCCAGTTAGCCAGCTACAGCACCTTGCCAGTCAGGGATATCGCTTTCGCGTTTAGCCACGATCAGCCTGAGCTGTTGTCATTGTTCAACAAGGCGTTAGCGAATATTCCTTTGGATGATAAGTTGCAAATCAACCGTATCTGGCAACCTGATTTAGTCGATATCACCCAGTCTGTTAATCCGTTGGTTTTCACCCCTGAAGAGAAACGATGGATGGCGACACACCCTCGCGTCAATGTGGTGTTGTTTAGCGGCGATAAAGCGGCGCCAGTGACCATTGTGGGGGCCGATGGGCGATTACGTGGAATGGCATACGATTTGCTCTCGATAGTGCGTCTGAAAACCGGGCTAAACTTTGAATACAGTACTGTGGATAATGCCATTCAGTTGCTGCAACGGGTTAAAACGGCTGAAGTTGACATGTTCGCCTCGCTGACACCCAGTACACAGAGTTCGCAACAGATCCTTTTTACTCGCCCTTATCTGCGCAGTGCCTATGCCCTTACCACGCGCGCAAATCGCAGCGATATTCATTCCCTGCCAGATTTGCGCGGTAAGCGGCTGGCGATGGTGTCGGGCAGTGGGTCAGAAGATCTCATTCACACACATTTTCCTGATATCACATTGGTTTCAGTGGATAACGAATCTGCATTGATGCAAAGCGTGGCTGAAGGGCGCGCGGATGCCGCTGTGGGCATTCTAATGATGTCGGATTATCAAATTAAATCTTACTACCCCCGGCAACTTAAAATTGTCGCGACAGTAGGGGAGCGACCCGCCTGGATATCTTTTGGTGTCGGGCCAAGCGATCCTGAACTGCAATCCATTCTTGATAAAGTGATGTTAAGCATTCCGCCCGTCGAAATGGAGAGCCTGGCAAACCGCTGGCGCCCAGGGGATTTTGTTAATATTGACGATTTTTGGTCACGATATCGTGATTTGATGATCGCGTCCGCTATTTTCACCGGCATCATTATCCTGATGACGGTGGGATGGGCACTTTATCTGCTTCAGCAGATAAAACGTAAGGCGGCGCTACGCCGGGAATTAAACAATCAACTGGCGCAACTGCGTACCGTGGTCAGCAGTATGCCGTTCCCCGTTTCACTGCGCGATCGTCAGGGAAGACTGACATTCTGCAACGAACGCTATTTAGTCGAAACCGGTGTCACCTATGACGAGGCGCTGGGCAAAACCATGGTGGAACATCCCGGCCTGCGCACCCCAGAACAAGCGGCTTTCTACCATGGTCAGCTAATGGAAGTGATGAACTCCGACTCGCGCATTCTGGAAGATCGTCGGTACGACTTGTGGGACAACCCCAATTCTTCCATCGGCGTGACCGTTTATCAGTGGATTGAACCCTGGCATGACAGTGATGGCACAGTGGTGGGTGTGATCGGGGGGTGGATGGATATCTCGGAACGTGAAGCCCTGTTTGCCGAGCTACGTGAAGCCAAAGAGCGTGCGGAAGATTCTAACCGGGCGAAATCGGTGTTCCTTTCTACCATGAGCCACGAAATCCGTACGCCCATGAACGCGATCATCGGCATGCTGGATATGGCATTAAAGAAAGGACGCAATGGCGAGCAGGATATCCAGGCGCTGGAAGTCGCCTATGAATCTGCTGACAGTCTGGTGGGATTGATTGGCGATATTTTGGATATTTCGCGTATCGAGGGTGGACAGCTGGATTACCATCCTGAACCCGTTGATTTGGCGAAACTGATCGATAATCTGCTCAAAGTTTTTCAGGGATTGGCACTGGACAAAAACATCAGTCTGACCAAGCGCTATCCCGAAGAACCGCTACAACCGGTGCTGGCCGATCCTCTGCGTATCAAGCAAGTGCTCTCCAATTTGCTGGGCAATGCGATTAAATTTACCGATCAGGGCGGTGTGTCACTGACTGTTCATCAGCAGGTGGATGCAGTGAGCAATCTGGTGACCTATACCATCGATGTGCAGGACAGCGGTATCGGTATTGATCAGGCACAGCAGGCGACGCTGTTCCAGCCCTTTAGTCAGGCGGACAATCGCCGTTCCGGGACCGGTTTAGGCCTTTATATTAGCCGTACCGTTTGTGAAAAAATGAACGGCACCTTAACCCTGAGCAGTGAGCGGGGCATTGGGACTTGTGTGCAAGCGGTGATGCGTTTGCCCCTGTTGAGCAGTGCAGGGGAAAGAGACGAATCAATCCATGATATTGCTGCGGCTTTGCCCAGCGGTAAAGTACTGGTGGTGGATGATAATGCCGCCAACCGCATGTTACTGGCTAAACAGCTCAGTTGGCTGGGGCAGCAGGCAACGCTGGCGTGCGATGGCTATGAAGCACTGCAATGCTGGCAGCAAGAACACTTCGATGTGATCATCACTGACTGCAATATGCCGGGCCTCAGTGGCTATCAATTGACCCAGGTGATCCGTGAATCGGAAGAAGAGCAGTCGCGTCGGGCGGCGTGGATTATTGGTTTCACCGCCAATGCGATGCACGAAGTCTATGAGCGTTGCATGGAAGCGGGCATGAACAGTTGTTTATTTAAACCTTGCTCGTTAAACAGTTTGTCCGCGGCACTTAGTCAGGCTCATTCCGACCAGGCTGCTGAGTGGGTTGAAGAACAGAACCCGCCAATTGAACAGGCGGATGAAGAACAACGCATGGCGGAAAGCCTGCATGATTTAATGATAACCACGTTGCAAGAGGATCTCTCCAAACTTGCTGTTTTAACGCCCGCGGAGGATCGCCACGCGATCGCCGATCTTGTCCATCGTATCGCGGGAAGCCTGCGTATTGCGCGGCGTAATGATCTGGCAGATGCCTGCCTGAGTCTGGAAAAGCAGTGCCGGGATACCTCTTTACCGGCCGAGGTCTTCACACCCGCCCTGACTTCACTGACGACAGAACTTCACACCTATCTCTCTGACTTGCAGAATTCGCCGGTGCTGTGAGGCACCGGTTTATTTCTTAGTCAGGCAAAGCCATTTCTCGCGGCTAAATCCACCACATCGCTGATGTTACTGGTCTGCATCTTTTTCATAATGCTGCGTTTATAGGTACTGACGGTTTTAGAACTGATATCCAATTCCTGGGCAATGGTCTTGTTTTTTTTACCGGCGGCCAGATGACGTAGCATCTGTATTTCCCGATTGGTGAGTGATTGTATAATCAGTCTGTCAGGATATCGCTGATGATAAGCATTTTTAGCATGGCGAAATACCACGGACTCGTTATTGGCGAGTGCGGTTAATACGCTGCTGAGTTTTTCAATGGGACAGGCTTTGCTCATATACGCCTGGTAATCCAGGCGTAAACTGCGCAATAAATAATAAACGCTTTCGTCTCCTGCATAGGCAAAGATTCTGAGATCGATATAACGGCGCTTTAACTGAATGAGTTTAACCAGTGAGGCGTGGCTGAGTTGGGCCGGATCAAACACCACAAGATGTGGGCGATACACCACCGTACTGTAGATGAAGTCATCCTCATCACCAGTGGCGATAATCACTTTATCGTGACGTTGCTGAAAAAAAAGCACTAAAACATCGCGAATGAGCGGTTGCTTGTCATAAATAATAACGTGCATATGGGCGTCCTTGCTGTGCGAGAAAATAGAAAATCATTCTCACACAGCACCGTCTTTTAATAACCAGGCCGCGTCCTTAATTCATCGAATCATAGACAAGAATACTTTTAAGAAGTGGGGAGATGAAGATGTCGCTCAACCCATTGCGCTAATTCTTCGGGGGAAAGTGGTTTTGTCAGGCAGGTGTTCATACCTGAGCTGAGACAGGTTTTGGTAGCATCGAAGCCACTCATCGCGGTTAGCCCCAGAATCGGCACAGGGCCAAGCTGCTCATTGGCTTCCTGCTGGCGAATATGTCGCGTCATCGTAAAACCATCCATTTCAGGCATGGTGCAATCTGTGATGATCACATCGATTTGAGCCTGGTGTTTTTTCCACAAATCCAATCCTTCCTGGCCATTACTGGCAACCAGAACCTCATGGTTGTTGTTTTGCAGCTGCTGGCTGAGCATCAGGCGCGCGGGAGGGTAATCTTCAACAATCAGCACCTTCGAGCGCTTCTGCTCACTGGGGAGCGTTATCGGTGTGAGTCTGGCAGGATGCGCACTGAGATGGAGACTCACCGCGCTGCCTTTGCCTGCAACTACTTCAGCGGTAATCTCCGCGCCAGCAGCATGTGCCATCCGCTGACAGGCCGCCAGGCTGAAGCCTGTCATCGCCCAGTCGCGTTCGTCGGCTTCCTCTGTCAACTCTGCGTTGTTCATGAGTGCGGAGGCGGCATCAAACCCGCTGCCCTGGTCGCTCACTTCAATGACCAGATGATGGCTACCATCGGGCAGGGTTTCCAGCGGGTAGATTGCCACTTCAATTTCCCCTTGTTCGGTATGTTGAATGGCATTACGCAGCAAGCTAGAGACAATACGGATAATAAACAGCGGATCGAACTCAAACATCGGGGCTGGCAGCGCATCGGTCATTTTGATTTGCAGCCCCTTGTCTTCAGCCTGCTGGCGAAAGAGCGCCACCGTACTGTGCAGCAGCGATGGGATATTCACCACCCGACTGTGATTACTACTTTCACGCGCTTCGGCACGGAAGATATCAAATACATCCCCTACCAATGACAAAAGAATACAGGCGGACTCATAGGCGGTTTGCACATTCTCATTATGCAATTTTTGCTGCTGCAATCGACCGAGTTCCAACTCCAGCAATCCCATCATGGCATTGAGCGGCGTGCGAACCTCATGGCCCATACTCTTCATAAATTGGTTGCGTGAGTGCAACACCTGTTGGTTCTCGGCGGTGGCACGCTCCAGTTGTTCGATTAATGCTTCTTTGGATTGCAAATGCCGGGCCACGGTTTTCAGGCTGTTGCGCAGGCGAGTCACCCACAAAAAGAGACAGCCTGCTATCAATAGGGCGGCGATGATGATGATGAAAAGTGTCCACGACGTCTCAGCATCGTAATGACTCTGCTCAGGGACAGGGAGGGTATCACGCCACGATGCGGCCAGATGGGTCAGCGTAAGCGGGGTAATCTGCTGCAATGCCTTATTGGTCACACTCAAGGCCAGGGGATTATCCCGTTTCGCTGCAAAACTGATATTCATCGGCTTCACTGGCAACGCCAATGCCTGATAGAGCGAGCCGATGCCCGTGCGTTTCAGATGATATTGCGCGGCAAACTGTGAGGCTACCACAGCCCGCACCTGCTGCTGTTTTAGCAGGTGAAGGGCCGTTTGCAGGTTCTCCACTTCAACCAATTGCAGCGTCGGGTACCAGGTTTGGAGCCAGGGGATTAATGGGCTTTGTCTTACGATGGCAATCTTCTCGTCTGACAAATCCTGCAGCGATAACGGACGTTCATGTTGGCGATTCATCAACAGCACGGGCGGTGTCACCAACCATGGCGTACCGGTTTGCAGCCGGGGTGCCGTGGTTTCCTCTTCACCCGGCACACTGAAAGCCTGGCTGACTAACGCCTGAGGATAACGCGCGAGAAAAGCAGCCTTTTCTCGATCGCTGTTGATGACATGGTAGTCAAAAGCAATACCAAAGCGATCGCTAATAAACTTCAGCAGATTGATGGAGAGGCCATCGGGCTTGCCCTGGGCATTGATAAAGCTGTAAGGCTCAAGGCGACTATCCAGCACCACTTTGACCGGTTGGTTTTCGGCTAACCACGCCATCTCTTCAGGGCTTAACGCCAGCACGCGTGACGCTTCAGCAGCGTCCTGGTTCAACCCCCAATCGTGAGAAATGCGCAACCGACTCACCAGCGGCAGGGCGTCCAGCACCTGGTCAATAGCGGTAAGTAATTGTGGCGCGCGGCTGTTCACCCCAAAGCTAAAGTTCAGCGCACCTAAGGTTGCATCCGGCGTCAGCCAGACATTATCCATTTGTAAGTCGCGTGTCAGGTAGTGGGCGGTGGTGCGGTTAATGGTAATCGCACCAGACTCACCGGTAGCCAGTTGCTGTACCGCATGGTAATAATCCAAAAAACTATTTGGTGAGGCACCATAAGGGTCCCATTGATGCTGTTTGTCCTGCATTAACGCCAATAACCCGTTTTCAATTTCCGTATGCTGAAGTGGAGCCTGAGCGGAATGTAACACCACGGCCTGATCGTGCAGCCATGGTAAGGAGGCGGCAACGGTGCGATTTTTCTCCAGAGCGGGACGCCAGATGGCCAGCATGTCGATGTCACCGTCATGTAAGGCGCTCAGCGCTTCGCTGCGTGTTGGGAAATAGAGCAATTGGAAATGCACATTCAAGGTTGATTCGATGACGGATAAATAATCGGCATCGATGCCTGCTAGCACACCACGCTCGACCCCCAGGCTGACAGGGGGCTGCGATACGCCCCAAACCCCGACGTTAATGCGTGGGTGGCGTTGCAGCCAGTGGCTGACATCGGCATTAAACGTGACCGCAGGCGGGTTAACCTCAATGCGGGGAGTTAACACCAAGGGTTCGCCACCCGCAATGCTGCCGCTCGCGAAAAGCAGGGTATAAATAAGTACGAGATGCGATAGCAGGCGAGAGAATTTCATAATAATCCGCTGAGTTCCAAAGCAGGAAAAGTCCAAGAAGCAGGCACGGCGTTATCGGCGCGTCAGAATAATCTGGGGTATTGTGCGAAATTGTGGCGTCAAGTAGGCCAGGCGCGGTCTTGTTTTGCCGACTTCTGTCAGAGAAGTTTGATGGCACTACGATTTGCTATGGCTGTGTCAGTAAATTCCTACCGTTTAATCAGTAACTGTTGACTCAGAATGGTCTCACCTTGCGTTACGATCTGCGCGCAATAAAACGTATTTTGGTGTTTATTCTGGCTGACTGATGAGGTTGAAATAGATGATTCGTTACGCGGGTGAAAAAATAACGGTGGTATTACTGGATGACCACCCGATGATTCGATTATCACTGGAAATGGCGGCCAGCCATCATCCCGATATGCAGGTCACCGGCAGTTTTTCCCATAGCCACGAACTCTTAACATGGTTGCAAAAGAACACTGCTGATGTACTGGTATTGGATTATATCTTGGGCGGCGATGAGCTGGACGGCTTGTCGTTGATCAAACAGATTTTATCACGCCATCCAAAACTAAAAATTTTACTCTCATCATCCATGGAAAGCCTGGCGGTAATACGTGCCGCCTTTATGAATGGCATCAAGGGCTATATTTCTAAACGTGAAGAGGCGCAGGCGTATTTTGAAGCCATTCGCGTGATTTACAGCGGGCTGCGCTTTATTCCAGACAACATTGAAAGTGAATTAAGCAAAATACCGGTGCGTAAACGCGATGGTGCGGTATTAGATGGGCCGCTGTATCACGCCAACGGCGAGAAGCTTTCTCGCCTGGATACGCTGTTATCCCCGCGTGAAGCTGAAGTGATCCGCTGTTTCCTTGATGGTATGCAGGTCATTGAGATTGCAGAAAAATTAAAACGCAGCCGTAAAACCATCAGCGGGCACAAGCAATCGGGGATGAGAAAGCTGGGGCTGAGCACCGATTTAGAATTGTTTAAATACCGAGACCATCTTTTTTAATATTCACTTTTTCATGCCATCCAGCAGAAACTGGATGGCTTTACGTCAATCAGGAACAATAAACCTTATGAACACGGCCCCCATTTTAACGCGCGTTAATATCCAGATTCGAGCAGCCAGTTTATTCACGCTGGTAATGATGGCTGCGGCACCCGCTTATGCGGAGAAAAGCTGTGAAGTCCGTCGTACGGAAATGACTCAGGCGTTACAGTTGGCTGAGCAACATCAGCACGTAGAAAAAGAGGCAGGATTGCGCAAGGCGCTGGACGAATTGAACGCACACTGCACGCATGCTGGCACGCTGGCCAATACCCGCCATGAGTTGGCGCAGCTTGACGATAAAATCAGTGAAAAGCAGGAGTCAATCAAAGAGATTCAACAGGAAATTGACCTTGCCCGCGCTAAAGACGACGCAAAAAAGGTCAATAAATTACAACGCAAGCTCAGTCATAAAAATGACGAATTACTCGAAGCACAACAAAAACGTGCCGAAGTGAACATCGAGCTGGTGGCGCTAGAATACTGATTAATTTCTGTATCGCGGTTAACCCGTTTATTGTCAGACTTTGCCCCGGGCTCTCTGGGGCATTTTTATTTTAATTCTGCCTATCCCTTTAATCATCAGTATTTACTTACAGCCTGCAAATCCTTCACTGATATTTGGCAGCATTTCTCCCGGGCATAATAGCCATCAAGCCGCTGCATCAGCGTGACAGAAATTATCTGAAACAGACAGCACGGTAAACCTCCATAAACTCATTGGTGAGAAATTAAAGAATGAAAATGATGCAAAAATCCCTGCTGGCTCTGGCCGTGATTGCTACCACCGCGCTGAATGTTCAGGCGGCGTCAAATGTGGATGTGAAAGTGATTGGCCGCATTGACCCGGGCACCTGTACGCCAACCCTGAGCGGTGGCGGCACCATTGATTACGGCACCATGAGCCCGTCAGTGCTGGATGCGACCGGTCTGACCGTACTGCCTGAGAAACAGCTGGACTTCGCGATTGCCTGTACTGCGCCATCCAAGGTGGCAGTTAAGGTGGTGAATGGCCGTCCAAACACCGTTGCAGGGGCAATTGAGGGCGCGTCAGGATTTGCCACAATCACCGCAAATAGCGCCCGCTTTTTTGGTGGGGCTACCGCAACGTCTGTTGCGGGCCTCGGGGAATCTAATGGCGTAAAAGTCGGTGGTTACGCCATCCGTATTGTACCGGCCACAGTGATTGCCGATACAAACTCTGTTGCTAGCCTATTCGCTCCAAATATCGCATCCCCTGTTTGGGCTGGTAATCCAACTGGTAGTCTGCTCAGTACTGCGGCCGTGCGTGGTACAACCTGGGCTGCAACCGGCACCACCACTCCAATCGCCTTCACAAATCTGAGCGGCAAGCTGGGCGTTCAGGCTTTTCTGAATGAAAAGTCAGCCTTTGACCTGACCAATACCGTGCAGCTGGATGGTCTGAGCACGCTTGAGCTGGTGTATCTGCCTTAACATCGTATTGTTTATTTATTATCGCCCCGGACTAACCGGGGCGTTTTTATTTTAATTCTGCCCATAGTTTTAATCGTCAGTATTTACTGACAACCTGCTAATCCTTCACTGATATCTGTCAGCCTCACGGAAACCAATAATAGCCACCAGACCGCTGCATCAGCGTGACAGAAATTCTCTGAAACGGACAGCACGGTAATACTCCATAAACTCAATGATGAGAAATTAAATAATGGAAATGATGCAAAAATCCCTGCTGGCTCTGGCCGTGATGGCCACCACTGCGCTGAATGTTCAGGCAGCGTCAAATGTAGATGTGAAAGTGATTGGCCGTATTGACCCGGGCACCTGTACGCCAACCCTGAGCGGTGGCGGCACCATTGATTACGGCACCATGAGCCCGTCAACGCTGGCTGCATCCGGTTATACCGTACTGCCAGAGAAACAGCTGGACTTCGAGATTGCCTGTACTGCGCCATCAAAGGTGGCGGTTAAGGTTGTAAATGGTCGTCCAAGCACGGTTGCAGGGGCAAATGAGGGAGCATCAGGATTTGCTAGTGCGCCTGGCGGTGCAAATATTTTTGGTACGGCTAGTGTGGTAGTGGCAGGATTAGGTGAGTCCAATGGCGTGAAAGTGGGGGGGTACGGTATCCGAATCGCAACAGGCACAGTGATTGCTGATACAAAATCCGTAGATACTTTACGGACGGAAAATATTGTATCACCTGCCTGGAGTAAGTACGATTTGGGTAGCATGCTTGCGGCTGCTAGCGTTCGTGGCATGACATGGGCAGCAACCGGCACCACCGCCCCAATCGCCTTCACAAATCTGAGCGGCAAACTGGGCGTTCAGGCATATCTGAACCAGCGTTCAGCCTTTGACCTGACCAATACCGTGCAGCTGGATGGCCTGAGCACCCTTGAGCTGGTGTATCTGCCGTAGCATCGTATTGTTTATTTATTATCGCTCCGGGCTCTCCGGGGCATTATTATTTTAATTCTGCCCATAGCTTCAATCGTCAGTATTTACTGACAGCCTGCTAATCCTTCACTGATATTTTCCAGACTTACGAAAACCCATAATAGCCATCAAGCCGCTGCATCAGCGTGACAGAAATTCTCTGAAACGGACAGCACGGTAATATTCCTTAAATTCATTGATGAGAAAATAAATAATGAAAATGATGCAAAAATCCCTGCTGGCACTGGCCGTGCTGGCCACCACCGCGCTGAATGTGCAGGCGGCGTCAAATGTGGACGTGAAAGTGATTGGCCGCATTGACCCGGGCACCTGTACGCCAACCCTGAGTGGCGGCGGCACCATTGATTACGGCACCATGAGTCCTTCAGAGCTGGCCGCGACCGGTTTGACCGTACTGCCAGAGAAACAGCTGGACTTCGCGATTGCCTGTACTGCGCCATCCAAGGTGGCAGTTAAGGTCGTGAATGGCCGCCCAAATACGGTTGCAGGGGCAATTGAGGGTGCGTCAGGATTTGCCGGCATCCCAGCAAGTAGTGCATCCCTTTTTGGTTCGTCAGGGTCAATTGGGGTTGCGGGCTTAGGCCTCTCTAATGGTGTGAAAGTGGGGGGTTATGGTATCCGAATCGCTTCGGGCACAGTGATTGCTGATACGAAATCTGTTGATAACTTAGTAGCGTCAAATATCGCATCTCCTGTCTGGTCTGCAGCTGCTGCTGGCGCTACGGGAAGTTTGCTTGCTTCTGCGACCGTGCGTGGCGTGTCCTGGGCAGCCACCGGCACCACCACCCCTGTTGCCTTCACAAATCTGAGCGGCAAGTTGGGCGTTCAGGCTTATCTGAATGAAAAGTCAGCCTTTGACCTGACCAATACCGTGCAGCTTGATGGTCTGAGCACGATTGAGCTGGTGTATCTGCCGTAACATTGTATTGTTTATTTATTATCGCCCCGGACTACCCGGGGCGTTTTTATCTTAATTCTTCCCATAGTTTTAATCGTCAGTATTTACTGACAGCCTGCTAATCCTTCACTGATATCTGCCGGCCTGACCAAAACCCATAATAGCCACCAGACCGCTGCATCAGCGTGACAGAAATTCTCTGAAACGGACAGCACGGTAATACTCCATAAACTCATTGATGAGAAATTAAAGAATGAAAATGATGCAAAAATCCCTGCTGGCTCTGGCCGTGATTGCCACTACCGCGCTGAATGTGCAGGCAGCGTCAAATGTGGATGTGAAAGTGATTGGCCGTATTGACCCGGGCACCTGTACGCCAACCCTGAGCGGTGGCGGCACCATTGATTACGGCACCATGAGCCCGTCAACGCTGGCCGCAACGGGTTTCACCCTGCTGCCTGAAAAACAGCTGGACTTGGCCATTGCCTGTACTGCACCAAGCAAGGTGGCGGTTAAAGTGGTGAATGGCCGTCCAAATACCGTTGCAGGGGCAACTGAGGGAGCGACAGGATTTGCCGCTATCCCTGTAAGTAGCGCAGCCCTTTTTGGTGTATCAACGGGTACAATTGGTGTGGCGGGTCTGGGTGAGTCCAATGGCGTGAAAGTGGGTGGCTACGGTATCCGAATCGCACCAGGCACAGTGGTTGCCGATACAAAATCTGTTGCTAATTTAATAGCACCAAATATTGAATCTCCTGTTTGGGCTGCAGGTACTGCTGCGGGTACATTGATGGCCTCTGCAGGCGTGCGCGGCGTGTCCTGGGCAGCCACCGGCACCACCACCCCAATCGCCTTCACAAATCTGAGCGGCAAGCTGGGCGTTCAGGCTTATCTGAATGAAAAGTCAGCCTTTGACCTGACCAATACCGTGCAGCTGGATGGTCTGAGCACGCTTGAGCTGGTGTATCTGCCGTAACATCTTATGGTTTATTAATTACCGCCCCGGACTCTCCGGGGCGTTTTTATTTATCGCTGTCTTGAGAGTGTTGTAAGTATTTACTGACAAGATGGTAAGCCTTCTCTGCTATAGCCGCATTATTCTATTTCGCATAATTAATCCCACGCAGACGAAAGCTCATTCTAAAAAAGTTTTCGCGCAACATATTATTAAACGCGCCTTTACATGCGCCCGAATAATCGGAATCGACTATGAAAATGCCATCCCTGTTTAAGTTCGGGGCCGTTGCCCTGTGTTTAAGTTCATCCGCTGCACTGGCTACCGGTATGGTGCCGCAATTGCCGGTTGCCATTATCGATCAGGCAGAGGGCGAATCTTCAATGAATGTATTAAATACCGACAACACGCCGCTGCTGTTGGTCACGGGCCTGCTGAATATCGAAGACGACAATATCACCAGCCTGGTCACCGTGACGCCACCAGCTGCGCGCGTCGAGGCGGGCAAAAAACAGTTAGTGCGTTTCATCATGACGGAAAAAACGCCGCTGAAAACTGAACACCTTGGGCGCGTCACCTTTGAGGGTGTTCCACCGCAAAACAAAGGTGAGAATCAGGTGCGTATGTCAATTCGCCAGAACCTGCCGGTGTTGATTCGCCCGGCGGGTTTGGCGAAGGATGAAGCACCCTGGAAGCGGCTGACATGGAAGCAGACCGGCAATCAGCTTACCGCAGTGAATGACTCACCCTACGTGGTGCGCTTCAGCCCGCAGGTGACGACGCTGCCGGATAACAGCACCTGGACCATGCCGCAAACCTATATCTTGCCGGGCAAATCCGCCAGTTTCACGCTGGACAAGGGCCAAAAAGGCGGCGCGGCAACCAGCATCCGCATCATTCCCACCAATGTCTGGGGTTTTAGCGAAAAGCCATATGACGCGCAGTTGGTGAAATAACCGCGATGATACCGTCCCCTAAATTAAAACCATTTAAAAGATCGCGCATGGCGATTGCCGTATTCGGTGTGTTGTGCAGTACGTGCAGCACACTTGCAGGGGCGGAATCGTTTACCGAATTTGATGTGGAATCACTCAAAGCCAAAGGGCTACCGGCTTCGCTGGCGACCGAATTCGCGGCAGCACCGCGTTTTATGCCCGGCAACAGTACGGTAGAGCTGAAGGTCAATGGTGCGAAGCGTGGACGTCACGCGGTGCAGTTTGATGAAAAGGGTCAGCCTTGCGTCAATGCCGATTTCATTCACGCGGCGGGTCTGAAAACGCCCCCCGGCATGAAACCGGAAGAGAGCTGTTTCGATCTCAGCAGCGTTTGGCCGCAAACCGAGTGGAACCTGGACTCCGCCGAATCGCATGTTGAACTGGTGGTGCCACCAGAGGCGATCAATCCCGAGGCAGAAACCACCAACTGGCAGCACGGCGGTACGGCTGGCTTGTTGAACTACGACGCGCAATACAGTGGTTCAACCGGCGCCATGGCGGGTCTGGAGTTTATGCAGTTGGGGACGGAAGCCGGGTTTAACGCAGGGGACTGGATCTTTCGTAGCCGTCAGACCTTAAGCCGCTTTAATGGCGTGGATAATTTTCAGCATCAGAATGCCTATGCGCAGCGCACCTTTGCGGGCTTGAAAAAAGTGATGCAGGCCGGGCAGATCAGCCTCGGCAACTCGATGTTTGGTGCCGGCCAGGTATGGGGTGTGCAGATGTTCCCGGAACAGGCGTTGATGGGCGATCGTGGCGGACCGGGTTTAGTGGAAGGCATCGCTGAAAGCCAGTCCGTAGTGGAAGTCCGTCAATCGGGGGTGCTGTTGTATAGCACCACGGTGCCAGCGGGTCCGTTCAGGTTGCAGGGCTTTCCGCTGCTCAACACCCGCACCGATCTGGCTGTGACTCTAACGGGGAGTAACGGAGATAAACGCCAGTTTATTGTTCCGGCTTCCGCACTGTTGTTAAACGGCGGTGCAGTCGCGCCGGGGCTGTCGTTTGGCATCGGTAAGTTGGACCAGCAGGGAAGTGGCGAAGAGCCCATGATGGCGACGCTGTCAAACGGCTGGATGCTCTCACCTGGCACGATGTTGAACGGTGGCGTGTTTGGTTCTGATCCCTGGCGTGCACTTGGCGCAACGCTGGATGCCCAGTTGTGGAAGCAGAGCATGCTCGGTGTGCAGCTCACCGGTGCGCAAGATAATCGTCATGCCAATAAGGGTGTACTGGCCAGCACCAGCTTCAGCCAGCCTGTCAGTGAGAGAGTCACAGCCAATATCAACTACACGCGGCAAACCATTGGCTACCGTGAACTGAGCGATGCGCTGGTGCGTGAGAAGCAATCAGCCGGTGATCGCAACCGCGATCAGATTGGCCTGGGTCTGGGTTGGTCACATGACATGTTGGGGAGTTTGAGTTTTTCATGGGCGCGTGGCAGCACCTTTAATGGTGATGCCATCACCTATTTACGTGGCAGCTGGAGTAAATCATTTGGGCGCAGTTATGTGGGGTTGAGCCTGGAGAAGGACAGCGGCGGTCGTCAGCGCGAAGGGGACATGCGCGCCTACCTATCGGTCAGTATTCCGCTGGGCAACGATCAAAGTACCAGTAGTTATCTCAGCACCAGCAATCACAGTACGCGCGGCGGCGTGCGCTACGACAATCGCACCAGTCAGGATCGCGGTTGGTCGTTAGCAACGGATCGTGACTTCCGCAGCCAGCGTAATTCGGGTACCGCCAGTATCGACATGGTGACGCCGCTCAGCCAACTTTCTGGCAGCGTCAGTACCGACAGTGACCATTACACCAGCTATTACACCCGCGCCAGCGGTTCGCTGGTGGCACATGGCGGTGGCATTACGCCTTCGGCTTACAAAGTCACTGATACCTTTGCCATCGCTAAAGTAGGGAAAGAGAAAGGTGTGCGGCTGGAGACGCCAGGCGGCCCGACATGGACCGATAGCCGGGGTTATGCCGTGATTCCGTCCGTTAGCGGTTTCCAGAAGTCGACCATACAGGTTGATACCCGAACTTTGCCGAAGAACGTCGATATTTCCAACGGCTGGGGGGAAACCGAGGCCGCGCGTGGTGCGGTCAGTCACCTCAACTTTGAAGTGATTCGTAACCGCCGCGTGCTCGCCACGCTTACCGATGCGAACGGCAAACCGATGCCTTACAGCGCAGCGGTGTTCAACCAGGAAGGGCAGTTTGTCACGGCGGTGGACGAGAAGGGACGTGCCTTTATTACCGATGCCGATAACGCCGGCAAAATGGATGTGCAAAGTTCCGGCAAGACCCTGTGCAGCTTCCATCTGGATCTGCCGGAGCAGGCCGCCGCGAATGAATTGTTTGAAACTGCCAACGCGATTTGTCGCTAACCGGAGAGATGAAATGAAAAATTTACTGTCACTGCTAGCGCTGAGTCTGCTGATGATCAATCCGCTGCGTGCCAGCACGTCGGAAGCGCCACAACCCCTGGTGCCGGTCGATCCCCGTTGTTCGGTCTCCGTGGGGAATAGCACGGTGGATTATGGTCGGCAGTCGCGCGGTCAAATGGAGTGGAACGGTGCCACCTATACGCCGGGTAAACGCACCATGACGTTGAGCGTGGTCTGCCCGTTTGCCCAGCCGATTAAGCTGGCGTTGCAAGGCGATCGTGCCGCAGATGGCAGCTTGCGTTATGGCGATAACGGTCGTCTTAAAGTGCGTCTTTCTGATGCGCAGTTAGACGGCCAGTCCGTTCAGCTGCGGGATATTACGGCGGGCGATAAAGCCGTGGCCTCTTCGTTGCAACTCAAAGCCAATACCCGCTTTGAAGCAAGTGGTAACGGCTTACCCCTCAGCGGTAAAAGTTTCACCGCCAGGCTGGAGCTCGAACCTGAATTGAGTATGGATGCGGCAACAGTAAGCCGCTCAACCCAGTTCAGCAGCAGCTTCGCGTTAGATGTGATTCAGTGAAGTCACTTCTAGCCCCAGCATGATCAACTAACCCCATCAACCAGTATGCCGCTCGGGGGAATGACTCCCGCGAGCGGCGTACTGCTGCGCGCTGTTCACCCACCACGCCATTAAAAAAGGAAGCGATTATGGCATTTAAACGTACGTTACTTTCCACCCACTGCTTGTTAGCCCTTACCGCAGGCTCATGGTCTGTTGTGACCCTTGCTACACTCACCGATCAACCGCCCATCATCATGGGGGCGGAAGATCTCACCTTTTCCGACATTGCCATTACCGCGACGGGCACTGTGCGCGGTATTGAAATTTACAATCCCGCACACAGTGCGCATGGCAGCATCACGCTAAGCAACAGCACGGTCAGCGCCGAGCAAGGTGACGCCATCTATTTGCTGGATGGCGATGCGATATTGGATAACGTCGGATTGCTCAGTGAAGCAGGCAAAGGCATTGATGTGAATAATTACTCCAATGCGAAGGTCAGTAATAGCCAAATCACGACCCATGGCACCTACGGAGATGGCATCTGGTTAGCGCAAGCGGATACCACCCTGTCCCTCAGCAATAGCACCATCACCACAGACGGGGCGGTCGCCCATGCCCTCAACGCGCAGTACGGTAAAGCCACTTTTAATGACAGCGTGCTGAGTACATCAGGCAGCGGCAGTTATGGGCTTCACAGTGAGAATGAAGTCAGTGGCAGTGGCAATACCATCACCACGCAAGGCACCAGTGGCATTGGCGTATTTGCCGCGCGCGGTGGGGTGATCTCATTAACGAACACCACGATTACCACTTCAGGAGATAGCGCAGCCGGACTGCTGGCCTATCCCGGCTCAACCATCAATGGCGATGGGCTAACCGTGACCACCCGAGGGAGTGATGCGGCGGCGGGCTGGGTACGCGAGGGCAACCTGAACCTGAGCAACAGTCAACTCAGTGCCAATGGCAGTGGCGGGATCGGTTTACTGGTGACGTCGGGTATCAGCGGTATTGTCAGCGATATCACGCTGGATAATACCCAGGTGAGCAGCAGTGGCAATGTATTACAGGGCAACAGCAATGCTTTAGCCGCAGTCACCGCCAGCAATGGTTCGGTGCTCACCGGTAATGTCCGCACTGACACCACCAGCCGCATCGCGCTGACATTGAACAGGGGGTCCTCGCTTGCGGGGGCGGTGACCGGTTTAGACAGCTTCAGTATTGATGGCAGCAGTAGCTGGTGGCTCAATGGCGACTCGTCCCTCAATCAGCTGAATAATAACGGCACCGTCACCTTTAGTGACGCGACATCCGGCTTTAACACTCTCGCCTTAAGCACGCTCAGCGGTAACGGCAGCTTCGTGATGAATAGCGATATTGCTGCGCTAAGTGCCGATCGTATTGATGTCAGCGGTGATATTAGTGGCTCACATTTACTGTCGGTGAAGAACAGCGGTGCAGAACCCAGTGCGCCAGATGGCATCGTGACACTGGTGACCAGTGGCGGTGGCGCGGGCGTCTTCAGACTTGCCGGAGGTGCAGTGGACGCCGGGGCATACAGTTACGGCCTGCAAAAAAGCGGTAATAACTGGGTGTTAGCGGCGAAGACCAACAGTGGGGGAACGTTGTTGCCATCGCCCACCGCCGCCAGCGCCCTGGGTCTGGTGAACGCTATTCCCACCGCATGGTACAGCGAACTCAGTACCTTACGCAGCCGTCTGGGTGAGGTGCGTGAAGGCAACCGTGAGGGCGGAGCATGGGTTCAAACTCGTGGCAGCAAAACGCGGGTCGATAATCAGGCCGGTGTGGCGTATCAGCAAAATCAACAGAGTGTGACCCTTGGCGTGGACAGCGCGCGTGCGGTGGAATCCGGTCAGGTGATCAACGGTTTGTTCAGCGGTATAAGCAACAGCGATCTGGATTTCAAAGGGGGCAGCACCGGTAGTATCAACAGCTTCTATCTTGGTGCTTACAGCAGTTGGCTGCATCAGGACGGTTGGTTTACCGACAGCGTGCTGAAGCTAAACAACTATAACGCACGCGCCAATGCCGTGATGTCGGACGGTGAACGCAGCAAAGGTGGGTTTAGTGTGCCTGCACTGGGTCTCTCCTTTGAGGCGGGACGTAAACTGCAACTTGATGATGGCTGGTTCGTTGAGCCATCGGCACAGTTGAGTACGCTGTGGGCGAAGAGTGACAGCTTCCGCTTTAATAATGGCCTGGCGGCCCGTAGCGGTACGGCACGCTCGCAACAGGTTGCGCTGCACGGCGTCGTGGGCAAATCAGTCACCTTATCTCAGGGGGCGCAGTTAACGCCGTGGGTACGGTTATCGGCGATTCAGGAGTTGGAAAACAACAACCGCATGACCCTTAACGATCAGCGTTTCAACAATGATCTGGCAGGTACGCGTGCAGAGATGACATTAGGTATGTCTGCTCAGCTTCAACCTGATCTACAGCTTTATACCGAAGCCACGACCAGCAAAGGACGGCACATCAGCAGTCCGTGGAATGCGGCTTTCGGTGTGCGCTGGAGCTGGTAATCACGGATGTCCGGCGGCGTCCTGTCGCCGGATTTTTGCGCAACAGATAAGTAGTCTCCTACAGCCGATACAGTGTGCGCGGGCTAAGGTGATAAGCATGCAAGGACGTTTATTCACCCTCTGAAAGGAACATCAGAAAACCATGAAAACCGCCATTATCATCGATGATCATCCAGATCACAGCCGCGAGCGCGTGATGGCGCTGAAAAACAGCGGCATCATCGTCTTAGCTGAAGGCTTGCCTGTGGTTGAAGCATTGGATCAGGTTCAACAACTGTGTCCAGACTTGCTGGTGGTCAATCTCATCAACAACATTGAAGGTTTAACGCTACTGTCCGCACTTCGCGCACTCAGTGGTGCCATGAAAATTTTGGTGATAGCGGCACCGCACAGTGGGCTTTTCGCGCAGCGTTGTCTGGACGCGGGCGCAGATGGCTATGTCATCGCCTCCGATCAGCTCACCGAATTCAAAGAGGCGGTACGCATGGTGATGCGCGGCTACAGTTTCGCCCCTGCGCAGGATTTTCCGACGGCAGCCCATCGTCGCTATGGCGCCAGTGATGAGCAACACTTACGCATGCTCTCCGCGCGAGAAATGACGGTGTTGATTTTGCTGGCAAAAGGCCTGGGCAATAAACAGATTGGCGCGCAACTGTCGCTCAGTGAAAAAACCATCAGCACCTATAAACATCGCCTCAAATTAAAGCTGAACATCAGTTCAGCCGTGGAACTCATTGACTTCGCGCGGCGCTATCATCTGCTGTAGCATCACTCTCAGTCTTAATTAAAGTCCCTCCAGGCATTTAACAGCATGACGATGCGCCCCATGTGGCGGATGAATGGGCGATTGACGAAACCCCATCTCAGACCCCAATCAACAACCATTCATCAACAGCCTTCATTTAATCCTGCGCCTCAGCGAATAGTGCACGAATTCGTACAGATTTATCGGTAACGTACTCAGCTTCATCCCTTTTCGGAACCACAGTTGTATGAAAAATCTGTCAAAGCTGGTGATCACTTTAGGCCTGTTTTTAGCCGTCAGCGCTCAGGCTGAAGCACAGGGATGCCTGAAAGGCGCGATGATGGGTGCCGCAGCGGGACATGTTGCGCACCATGCCGTGATGGGTGCGGTTGGGGGCTGTATTGTGGGCCATCACATGGCCAGTAAGCAGCAAAAAGAAGCTGCAGCCAAACAGCAGCAAAAGTAATAGGCAGAGATGCGCTTCCGGTTTAACGTGCTAAGTGCAGTTTTTACCGGAGGCGATGAGCGTCATCGCCCGCCTATCAGGAAGATAGCCCATCATGATCACTATCGAACCCGCCGATCCTTTTGCACCTGAATCTCAACGTCTGATTGAACAGCTCTCTACCGAGTTGGCGGCGATTACCGGAAACAACGGCAGAAGCCATTTTAGCGCTGAAGCGATTGATGCAAAGCGATCCATCTGGGTGTTAGCAAAAGATCAACAAGGCAGAGCAGTAGGCTGTGCTTCACTGCGACCGCTGTCGGATGACGTCGCAGAACTGAAACGCATGTATTCGGATCGCAGCGTATCCGGCGTGGGTGATACGCTGTTGGATTATCTGCAAGAGTGGGCGGCAAAAGCGGGCTATAAAGACATTCAGCTCTCAACGCGTGTCATCAACACGCGCGCCGTGGCGTTTTATCTCAAACACGGCTTTGAACAGATAGACAATTACGGCCCTTATGTGGGGAGACCCGAGTCTATCTGTCTCAGTAAAACCCTTTAATTCGCGTCCGTCCCGTCAAAAAACTGGCACAGCAGCTGCCAAAGGTGCTGTGCCGCTGGGGTAAAGCGGTGGTCGGCGCTGCGTAACAGGTGGCACTGGCTCTCGCGGGCGATGCGATGATTGATCGGCACCGCGATCAGATTGCGTGATGCCAGGGCGTCTTCCACCACTTTCGTGGTCATAAAGGCAATGCCCATTCCCGCCTGGCTCAGCGCAATCGCACTGGAAAACAGGTTGCAGCTGTAAGCGGGCGTGAACACCAATCCTTCCTGATTAAACATGACATTCATATAGCTCTGAATACCAAAGTCTTTATCCATGCCAATCAGCGGATATTCGGCAAGATCGCTGACCTCTACCTGTTGATACAATCCGATAGGGTGATCACGATGCACAATGGCGCAGATGGGGCCGCGCAGATAACTGTGACACTTCACGCCGGGTGGACCAAGAGGGCCAAAACCCACGGCCATATCCACTTCGCCACGGGTGATCAGGCTCACCGTGGTTTGCATATCGCCCGATAAAATATCGATGAACACTTCAGGGTAGCTTTGCGAAAAAGGCCGTAAGACATACTTCACCACCTCATCGACCATCCCCTGGCCGACACGCATGCGGATCGAGCCGCCGCGTTTATGGCGCAAATCACGCAGACGTCTTTCCAGGTGGCTTCTGCGCTGATGCGTTTGCGCATAATCCTCAGCCAGCAATTTCCCCGCTTCGGTCAGCACGACATTGCGTCCGCGCCGCTCCAGCAGCGGCAATTGCATATCACGCGCCAGCTGCGAAAGTTGACGACTGATGGCCGCAGGATCCACATCCAGCGCCTCCGCCGCTCGACGAATGCCGCCATGGACACCGACTTCATACAAGTATCTTATGGACTTGTCAGGATAGAGCAGCATTGCCATAGGTTTTCATTATCTGTTGTTCTCAGGTCAACAATAATAACGTTTTATACCCATTTTTTAAGCGCAATTTTATCCTCATACTCGGGATTCACTTGGTGAGGACAGAAGTAATGAAAAATATAATAAGTTATTTGCAACAGCATTCAGACGACATTCTCTCAGATATCAAAACCCTGGTGGCAGCTGAGTCACCGTCAATGAACAAGGCAGCGGTGGATCGCTGTGGCGACGTGCTGCGTGCCCTGTTTGCTGAGCGTCTGGGTATTGATGCTGAAATCGATGTTCAGGAACACTACGGCAACCATCTCAAATTCACGCTGGGTTCAGGCGAGGATCAAACCGTGGTGCTCGGCCATTTTGATACCGTCTGGGATGAAGGCGAATTGTCGATGCGCGAGGAAGACGGCAAATTCTACGGTCCCGGCATTCTGGACATGAAAGCCGGACTGGTGCAGTCGATTTGGGCGGCACGCGCGTTAAAAGAACAGGATTTGCTGGCAGGGAAACGCATCGTTTTCCTGTGCGGCAGCGACGAAGAGGTGGGCAGCCCAAGCTCCAGTGAATGGCTGTCTCGTCATGCGCTGGGATCATCGCAAGTGCTGGTGGTGGAACCCGCCGTGGCTGGCACCGGCGCACTGAAGGTGGCGCGCAAAGGCACGGGCCAGTATCAGATCGTGATCACCGGGCAGGCCGCGCATGCGGGTAACAATCCTGAAGAAGGTATCAGCGCAGTGCAGGAGATGGCGCATCAGGTGCTGTTCCTGCATGGATTAAATGCACCGGATCGTGGCACGACCGTTAACGTTGGTATTGCGCAAGGTGGTAATCGCATCAACGTGGTGGCGGATAAAGCGGTACTGGGCATCGATACGCGCGTCACCAGCGAAGAGGAAGCGCAGCGCATTCACGCCGAGATCACTCAGATTCAGCCGCACTTACCGGGCATTAAGCTGGAGATTACCGGCGCACAATCACGTCCGCCGATGCGCCAGAGTGCAGAGTCGCGGGCTATCCTGCAGCGTGCGCAAGCGGTGGCACAACAGATCGGCTTCAGCGTGGAAGGTCAATCGGTCGGCGGCGGCAGCGATGGCAATTTCACTGCGGCGTTGGGTATCCCAACTTTAGATGGCCTGGGTGCGGCCGGCGCAGGTATTCACGCGCGTCACGAACACATCATCATTGCCGATATTGCCTCACGCACCGCGCTGGTGGCGGGTTTGATGCTGGGGGAAAACCATGTCGCAGGTTAATGTTGAGAAAAATAGTGCGATGCAACCCGCAGGGAAAAAGAGCGAGCAGAGCCCTTATCTGCTGCTGTTTATCATTCTGGTGCTGGCTGCGGTCGCCACCTGGATTATCCCGGCGGGCAAGTTTGATCACGAAACCCGCAATGGCGTGACCTTTGCCATTAAAGGCAGTTTGCATGAAGTGGCGCGTACCGGCGTTTATCCCGGTGAGATTTTCATGGCCATCGTGCAGGGCGTGATTAAAGCGGCACCGATCATTTTCCTAATCCTGTTCACCGGCGGGCTGCTGGCGGTGATTGAAGCCACCGGCGCGATTGCCACGGCGCTGAATTCGCTGTCACGCAGCACCAAAATCAGCGATACCCGTCTGATCCTGATTTTCGCGGTGATCTTCGCCATCCTTGGCAGTACTGGCGTGGTGCAAAACTCGGTGGTGGCCTTTGTGCCGATTGGTCTGCTGGTGGCGCGATCCTTAGGCTTGCCACCGGTGATCGGCATGGCGCTGATCTACCTGACCTGCGCGGCAGGGTTCAACGTGGCGTTTCTTGGCCCGGCAACCACCGGTCTGACACAGCATCTGGCGCAGTTGCCGCTGTTTTCGGGCATGTTACTGCGCGGCATCACCAACCTGCTGTTTGTGTTAACGGTGGCGATCTATCTGATCATTACCGTGAAGCGCATGCGTAAAAATGGTCAGGTGCGTGCGGACAATACCGTGGAAAGCGCTGAACCGCTGGCGATTACCGGTCGTCATAAACTGATTCTGCTGACCTGCGCGGTGACGCTGATTCTGTTTATGGTGGGCACGGTGCAACTGCATTGGGCCACCAACGAGATGTCGGCGATGTTTATCATTCTGTCGATTATGGTCGGTTTGATTGGTCGTTTGTCCGGTTCTGCTATTGCTAACACCTTCCTGTCCGGCTGCTCTCAGCTGGTCAAAGGCGGCTTTATTGTCGGGATGGCAGGCGCGATTTCGGTGGTGCTGCAACAGGGCAATATCCTCGATCCGATCGTCGGCTTCCTGTCAGACATGCTGGCGCCGGTTCCGCCTGCGATTGCCGCTGTGGGCATGTTTATTAGCGCCGCACTGATGCACTTCGGCATTTCATCCGGTTCGGGCGAATCAGCGTTATTGATCCCGATTTTCTCCCCGCTGGGTGATAACCTGGGTCTGACACGTCAGGTCACGGTGCAGACCGTGCTGCTGGGCGAAGGGATTGTGAATTCCATCAGCCCGACGTCCGGGGTATTAATGGCCGCGCTGGCCACCGCCAATATTTCGTTCGGCAAGTGGCTTAAATTCGTGGCGCCGGTCGTCGCCATCTGGTTTGTGATTTGCGTGGTGACGCTGCTGATTGGCGTGGCGATCAACTGGGGTCCGTTCTAACCCAGCGAAAATGAGAAGGGATGCTGACGATAGCATCCCTTTTTTTGCGGCTTTAGGCCTCGTTACGCCTGCAGGAAATCCCGGAACTCCTCACTCAATTCGTCAAAGAGTCGATAGATCACCTGACCGCCCTGAGCGGTTTGTCCCCT
Source organism: Pantoea sp. BL1 (assembly GCF_000963985.1). Lineage (NCBI taxonomy): Bacteria > Pseudomonadati > Pseudomonadota > Gammaproteobacteria > Enterobacterales > Erwiniaceae > Pantoea > Pantoea sp. BL1. Next base: position 32,237 of record NZ_JZRH01000014.1, read on the forward strand.
GGCTTCCGCTGCGGCAAGCGCATCAAACAGGCGATGCTTGATATGAAAACGCCATATGACCGGCACGCGAGACAAGATATCAGTCAGTGCCCGATATCGCTCCGGCGTCCAGCTCTGCTCAAAGCGAGTACGCCATGGGCCAAAGTCAAAATGTGCCACGCTGGCGGCTGTCGCAGAGCGTTGGTTGCGTGTCATCTGCGTAGCTTCCACGTCCAGTAGACCCTCGCGGATCACCACACCGTAATCCTGCTCGGCACGCGCCGAAGATACGTAGCCGCTTTTCACATCTGATAACACCTGCTGGGGATCACGCTCCAGCGGTGAACCATATCCGCCGCCACCGGCTCCGGTTAATCGAATCACATCTCCTGCCTGGCATCGGATCACATCGCTATTGCCGAGCATTTCTGGTGCTTCGCTCTGCGGGTTTTTCACAAAAATGGCATTACTGCCCGCTTTCCCGCCAAGGACGCCCCAGGAAGCAAAATGGGTGCGATCGCGGTTGCGCGCTGTCACGGTGGTATCAGGTGCAAACACCTGAAACTCCATCATTAGTCCGGAACCACCGCGATATTTTCCTGCACCGCCGGAGTCGGGTACCAGACAGTAGCGGGTGATACGAATCGGCACTTCCGCTTCGTTAATCTCCACTGGCGTATTGCGCAGAAATGCCACGTTAGCCCCCGATCCCTCTTCTCCGTCACCGAACGGCATGCCGCCCGCACCGCCGCCCACCGGACCAATGGAAGCGATCACCGGTCGGCCCGAGGTGTTGGTGGTTTTAACGTTCAGAATCGCCAATCCACAGGCCGCGCAGGCAGGCAGACGATCGGGAATCGCCTGTGAAAACGCGCCAAAGGTCAGTACATGCGTTAACTTACAGGTCAGACTGCGCATGCCGACGGCAGCCGGGTAAACGGCATTCATCACGCTGCCTTCGGGCAGCACACATTCGACGACACGATCCAGCCCCGCGTTGAGCAAAATATCGGGATTCAGGGTATAGAGCACATAGTGATAGCCGACCAGCGCCAGCGCGTGACGCGTCATGCCGCCGGTCGGCATATTCAAGGATGAAAGCAATTGCGGATCGCTGCCGGTGTAATCAAGGATGGCGCGGCCGCCGCGAATTTTCAGCGTCATCGCCACGCGCATCGGTTTGCCGTTCACACTGTCTTCATCAGCGTATTCCGCGAAGAAGTAATCGCCATCAGGCACGCTCTCAAGGATGCGTTGTGCCTGCTGCGCGGCATAATCCAGCAGGGCCACCATACCTTGCTGAAAATCTTCCACACCGAAATGCGCGATCATCTCCAGCACGCGTTTTTCGCCATTGGCCAGCATCGCCAGTTGCGCATGCAGGTCACCCATATTCTGTTCCGGCGCACGCACATTGGTTTTGATCAACGTGAGCAACGCTTCATCCAGCACGCCTTCACGCACGATCTTAGTCGGTGGGATACGGATACCTTCCTGATGGATCTCCGTCAGCGTGCGCGACAGCGAGGCGGGCACGGCCCCGCCCACATCGGTGTTATGAATATGACCGCCAACAAAACACACCAGCTTGCCTTGCCAGAACACCGGTTTCCACATCACCATATCCGGGCTGTGTGTCGCGACGTTACCGCTGTAAGCATCGTTGGTCATCGCCACATCGCCGGGGCGATAGTCCTCGATCATGCCGAGTACCGGTCCGTAATCGAGACCGATATACCAGGTGGCACCTAAGGTTTTCGGCGAAGCAAATGCCAGGCCTTCGGGGGTGAGCAGGGCGCAAGAGAAGTCTTCCGTCTCTTTGACAAAAGTCGAATGCGCGGTGCGCACCAGCGTATGGGCCATGCTTTCTGCTGCCGCCACACAGTAGTTAGCCAGAATCTGCAGACCTGAAGTATCAAAAGCCATATCGCGACTCCTTTATTAAGCCGTGTGGGTGAGGTCAGTGAGGATCAGATTGCCGAGCGCATCCACCTCGGCGCGGAAATCGGGTAATACGGCGACAGTGGTGTCGGACTGGGTAATCACCGCGGGTCCGGTAAATGACTGACCGCCCGCAAGCTGCTCACGCTGGTAAAGTGGCACGGTGAGATAACGGCCCGACATCCACACATCAATATGCCCAGCGGGGATTGGTGCGGCGTCAGAGTGCGGCAAAGGTTCGAGTTGCGGCTTCGGTGTCGGCATGCTGACCACCAGACGCAGGGATACCACCTGAATCTGCGCATCACGGTCGCTGTAGGCATATAAATGATGATGTTGCGCATGGAAGGCTTCACGCATTGATGACAGGTTGCCGTTGGCTAAATCATCCCGCTGCAACGGCGTGGCGATCTCGAACGACTGTCCCTTGTACCGCATCTCCGCCGAGAGGCTAAACTGGCCCTGGCTGGCATCACTGACTTCGTGGCTCAGCCATTCGCGCGCTTGTTGTTCGAGTTGCTGATATTCAGCTTCGAGGTGTGGCAAGCTCTCTGCGCTTAAATCACCATAAATGATGCGAACAAAATCGTTTTTCACATCGGCAACCAAACCGCCTAATGCACTTAGCACGCCGGGCGTCAGCGGCACCAGCACTTCACGCATGTGCATGGCACGCGCCAGATAACAGGCCATCATCGGACCGGCACCGCCAAAAGGCATCAGGGAAAAGGCGCGCGGGTCGATACCGAAGCGGGAAACCAGTCGGCTAATTCCTGCGTACATGCCGGACACGGAAACGTTGATGATCGCTTCCGCCGTTGCTTCGATGGATTGACCCAGCCGATCGGCCAGCGATCCTATTGCGGCTTTGGCGGCGGCGACATCCACATTCACCGCGTTGTAGCCCAACTTTGCCTGGCCAAGAATGCCCAATGACACGAAAGCATCGGTAATCGTGGGCTGCGTGCCGCCTCGTCCATAACACACTGGCCCAGGCGTTGAGCCTGCGCTTTCGGGCCCCACTTTGAGCACGCCAAACTCATCAACGCGCGCCACAGAACCGCCGCCATCACCAATCGATGTGACGGATACAGACGGAATATGAATCTGGTAGTCACCGATATACTCACCGGTGTCATATTGCGCTTCTCCGTTGACGATCAGCGCCACATCGGCGGTGGTGCCGCCAATATCCAGACTCATGACGTTCTCACGACCGCACTGGCGTGCCACCCAGGCTGCGCCCATCACACCCGATGCGGTTCCCGACAAGATCATCTGCACGCACTCGGCTTTACCGCGCTCTGCGCTCATCACGCCGCCATTGGACTTGGTGACTTTCAACTCAGCGGTCACGCCTGCTTGCGTCAGTGCCTGCTGCAAAGCACCGAGATAATGCGCGACGCGTGGCTGAACATAGGCACCAATCACGGCGGTTTGCGTGCGCTCGAATTCGCGGATAGTCGGCCAGACATCACTGGAGCAGCAGACAAAAAAGCCTGGCACGGCCGCTGCAATCAGAGCCTGAACCTGCTTCTCATGTTCGGGATTGCGATAGGCATGCAGCAGGGCAATCACCACACCTTCACAGCCCGCATCGCGCAGGCCCGCGACAGCGGCCAGTACACTCTGTTCTGCAATCGGCGCGAGTTCTTTTCCGGTCGCATCCATTCGACCGTCAATGCCAAACACATTTTCGCGCGACACCAGGGGTTCCGGACGCAGCGAATGCAGGCTGTACATATCCGGCGTCTTCAGCCTGCCAAGTGCCAGCACATCCTCGAAATAGCGATTGGTGATCAGCCCCAGCTTCGCGCCTTTTTTCTGCACCACGGCATTCACGCCAACGGTGGTGCCGTGGGTGAAATAGTCAATATCGGCGGGATCGATCCCATAGCGTTTCACCAATTCCTGAACGCCGTGCAGCACTTCCTGGCCCGGATCATCGGGACGTGAAAACACCTTCAGGCTGTGCAACTGACCCGTTGCTTCGTTGAAAACGGCGAAGTCGGTGAACGAGCCGCCGATATCGACACCAATGCGTAGTCCCATACTTCCCCCTAATTGGTTTGTGGATGAGCGGATTTATCCAGGCGATCGCGCACCTGGTAGTAGCTGCCAAGCAGCGGCATAAACCAGGTGTTGCCGGTGTAGAGCGGGTGGCCGGGCAGCGGCGATACCCCATAAGGACTTCCGTTGAGCGGTGTGTTTTCAATCAGATGACGGGCTAATCGATGGCCGAGCCAACTCATCATGGTGACACCGCTGCCGTTACAGCCCACGGCATAAAAACAGCCCTGCGGCGTCTGGCCGATATGCGGCAGGTAGTCGAGCGTGACGGCGACTTTACCGCCCCAGCTATGGCTGATTTTGATGTCGCGTAACTGCGGGAAACGTTGTGTCAGATGTTGATGCAGCACGCGCGCAGACTGCTGGCGATCAAGGGCGTAGAAGCGCGCGCGCCCCCCAAAGAGCAGACGAGAGCCATCGGGTGAATAACGAAAATAGTGCGTGACGCGTTGGGTTTCAGCAATGCCGCGCTGGTGCGGGATCAGCGTGCGTCGTAAATCTGCGGATAACGGTTCAGTAGCAACCTGATGGCTGGTGACGGGTACCACGCGTGCGTGTAAATGCGCCATTTCAGGCCCGGTATAGCCATTGGTGGCGATAATCACCTGACGCGCGTTGAGACGGCCGCGCAGAGAATCAACCTGGTAATGCGCCCTGTGTTTCTCAATACGACTCACTGCAGAACCACTGCAAATGACCACGCCAGCTTTGCGCACCGCATCCAGCAAACCTGCGTAATAAAGCGCGGGATTGAGCAGACCAGCACGCTCAATCAGCACGCCGCCGTGATAGGCCGGGCTATCCAGCTCGGCGCGCAATTCATCGCGCGTCAGTATGCGCGCCTGCACCTGGCTCACGCTGTTTAGCAGCGGCAACCGCTTTTTCCAGCTCTCCAGATGTTGCGGTATCCACGCGGCGGCGAGGCGACCGGTTTGTCGATAATCGCAGGCGATGTGATGTTGTGCGATCAGATCTTCCAGAAAGCGATAACCGTCAGCGGCCTCCAGCAACATGTCGCGCTTCAGTTGCTCATCGCTCTGCCGCAGTCCCTTTTTTGCCGACATGGTCTTGCCCACGTTGATGCCGCCAGTGACCTGACCGCCGCTCAACGTACTCGCGCCACTGCCCGGTAGGCCGGCTTCCAGAATCACCACCTGATTGCCGTGTTGCGCCAGCGTCAATGCACAGCACAGCCCGGCATAGCCAGCGCCAATAATCACGTATTCCGTTTCGGGCGGAACCCCACTGGGCAACGCATCCTGCGGCTGCCACTGCTCCCACCAATAGGGTGCCGCCTTAAAATCTTCGGTAAATATCGACTGATGACCTGCCATCACTCCGCCTCGCTAAACATCATTGATGAATTCAGCGGCTGAAAACTTAGCCGTTCCACAATAAGGAATGCCATTCCATAAATTTAACGTGACATGATTTTATCTGCTCTGCAAGCACAAAAATTAAGCATTCGGAGGAAATTGTGATCGGCTCACGGGCAAAACGCCGAGCGGGAGATGGCAGGCTGTGCCATATTACGGCACAGCAAGTGGAGACAATGACGTCAGAAAGTAGGGAGATTGGAGCGATGCAGAGCCTGATTAAAAGCCTGAAAGTGCTGGAGATGGTAGCCGAGAAACAGCCGATCAGTGTGGGTGAATTGGCTAAGATGATGTCGATGCCAAAAACCACCGTGCAGCGCATTCTCTGGACCTTTCATGAGGCGGGCTGGTTACGATTGATTGAAGGCGACATGCCGCGCTGGACCGTCAGCCCGCGTGTGCTCAGCGTGCGGCCGATCGAGCTGGCGGGAGGTGGGCTGTCTGCTGCCGTCCAGGATCCGATGGCAGAGTTGCGCAATAGTACGCAGGAGACGGTGTACGTGTCGGTGTATGACGGCAATGGCGCGGTGGTGGTGATCGACAGGCTGGAAAGTCCGCATCCCGTTCGCGCGGTGAGCCCGATTGGGGATATTGCTCCCATTCACTCCACGGCCAACGGCATGGCGATTTTGGCGTTCTTACCGGAAAGCCAGCTTGAAAATATCCTTACCGGCGAGCTGAGTGCCTTTAACCCGGCCACCATCACCGATGCCGATAAACTTCGCGCAGAACTGAAGCAGGTGCGTGAGCGCGGCTACTCAATCAACCGTGGCTATTATCGCTCCGGTATTTTCGCCATCGGGGCACCCATTTTTGATGCCGCCCACCAGCCGGTCGCCAGTATCTGCATCTCGATGCCGGACTCTCGTTACCATGAAGAAAAAATCGCAGAGTGGGGCGCGCTAACCGTTCAGGCTGCCCAGGCAATTGGCTTCCAGAGAAATGCCAGAGGTTAACGGCATGACGCAATGACCACTCTGCGGTGTGGTCATTTCATCCTAACGTATTGTTTTTGCATTAAATAAATCGACTCCTCTCCCTTCTCACTCTTCTGCTCAATCTCCGTGTGACCTATAGCGAAATCCTCTCACCCGCGTATTGACGTCTAATTTTCACTCAACTAACGTAATTAACGGAATGCCATGCCGTAATGTGGAATGATTAAATTCATTCTGAGTCACGTTCACTGACCGTGCTGTTATGCGATGAAGATGGGGTTAACCATGACAACTTCTGCCACGCTTCCTCAGGTGACACCTGAAATGCAGCGCAAAACGCTGATCGGTGCTGTTGCCGGCAATCTGGTCGAGTTTCTCGACTTTGCCCTCTACGGCCTACTGGCCAGTGTGATTTCACGGATTTTTTTTCCGCAGGATGCGCCATTGACGGCACTGCTCTCGGTATTACTGCTCTATGCATCGAGTTTTCTGGTGCGCCCGATTGGTGGCATCGTGCTGGGATTGGCGGGCGATCGCTGGGGCAGGCGTTCGGTGTTAATGATTACCATCACCGGCATGAGTGTGGTGACCGGCTTGACCGCCCTTCTCCCCACTTACGCACAGGCAGGCACCAGCGCCACCGTACTGCTGGTGATTTGCCGACTGATTCAGGGCTTTTTCGCTGGCGGCGAGTACGCGACAGCCACAGATTACATCGTCGAAAACAGCGATCAAAAACGCCGCGCTTTTCGTGCTTCATTCTCACCCATAGGTGCCTATATCGGCACTGTGATCGCTATTGGCCTCTACACCCTGTTGTCTTCGTTAATCACGGCGACACAAATGGAGGAGTGGGGCTGGCGTGTGCTGTTTGCCATCGGCCTTCCGCTGGGGCTTGTCGGGTTAATCATTCGCCGCAAACTTGATGAGAGCCCGGAGTTCCGCGCGGTTGAACGGGCGCGTGTGGAGCAGCGTTTGAACCCGCCAACGGTGACTCAGGTCATTCGCTCGCAGTGGAAAAATATTCTGGTGTTCATGTCGATACTCATGAGCCATACGCTGCCCAATTATCTGATTCTGGGCTTCTTTGCCACGTATCTCACCACGTTTGTCGGGTTAGCCAAAACCGATGCAGCAATGGCGGTGTTAGTTTCGCAGTTTGTACTGATTTTTAGCACGCTATTACACGGCTATCTCAGTGATGTGGTGGGTAGAAAACGCTGGTTGCTGCTGGGCTGTGTACTGGTGATTCCGGCGATGTTCTTTGCTTTCACCTATGCTGAGCATGGCACGTTAAGCAGTGCCATTATTGCAGCGGTTGTGCCAGTGATGGTTTTCCTGATGGTCACCAGCGGAATGACCATTAGTCTGGTCGATATGTTCCCGGCAGAGATGCGTGCTTCTGCCGGTGCGATGGCGTACAACACCGGTACCGCGTTGTTTGGCGGCACTGCACCGCTGATTGGTGCGGCGTTAATTGGCTGGTCAGGCAGTGCGTTTACGCTGGTGTATTATGTTGCCGCCGTGGCCATCGTCTCATTCATTTCGATTGCGCTGTTTTTCCGCTATCCGCAGCGCGCCTCGCATAACGCTTATCAGCTTGCGAGCAGTGCTGCGCAGGGCAATCCGGTAGCGGCGCGCCTGCGCCGATAAACGGTTACATCACCTGACATCGGTCGCCGTTTCAGGGGTTGCCGATGAATTAACACCGGGTAAGGATGTGCTCTGTTTTAGGGTGCCTTAATCTGTGACGCCCCCTGGCATCTCAGGGGGTGAAACCGTTTTACCGTACCTCATTCACATACATGAAGTGCTCGGTGCTGAAACGGTGGTGCGCAAGGATCACCGGAATCGCACTCTGGTCAAAAGACACTTCATCTATCACCATCACCGCGTGCGGCAATGTCAGCTCCAGCAATGTCGCATCTTCCTCGTTCGCCAGCTGTGCCGTGATCTGCTCACGTACCGCTGCGACACGCACATCGTAATGTTCGAACAGGAAGCGATAGAGCAACGGCGGCAAGTATTCCGCTGGAGGGAAATCAGGCAGACGCGCAGCAGGCAATATCAGTGTTTCATGCATGGCGGCAATACCTTTCACCCGACGCGTACGTTTCAGGCGTATCACCTCATCTCCTGCGGCGATCTGCAGTTTTTCTGCTTCCCGCTCGTTGGCTTGGCTCAACTGATAATCCAGCAGTGTCGTTTCCGAATGCAGTAAGCCGCCGCTGTTATCGTGCAGGCGAAAATACTGGAAAAAGTGGCTCAGGTTGTGCAGCGGTGCCCAGCCGGTCACCACCGTGCCGGTTTTGCGACGGCGCATCAACATCCCTTCGATGGTCAACGCGGCCAGCGCTTTGCGCACCGTTCCCACCGACACGCCAAATTTCGACGCCAGGCTGTTTTCACTCGGCAGGATCGTGCCCGCAGGTAGCTCACCCTGCAGGATTGATTCGCTGATATGGCGTTTCACCACTTCATACAACGGCGCGCCTTCTCCTTCGCTTAAACGAGAGAATTGTGGTGTGTCGTCTGCGTCATAGTTTTTTTGCATGTTTCCGATTACCGATTGACCTGCGTCCTTGAATTGCATTATCTATAAACTATATAGAAATACAACAGACGATAATCCTATGTCGCAGAATTCTCGCCTTAACAATGCGTTAGAGAGCATTGCGGATGACACCGCACAGATAACTGATGATATGCAGCGCATGCTGGCCGTGGATACCTGCTTTCCACCGGGCAATGGCTATGCGCAATTTGCCGACCTAATGACGCAGTTATTAGCGCCCATGAGCTTCAGCTTTGAGCGCGTTTCAGTGCCGGAAGATCTCTGGCAAGCACCCGATGGCAGCGCGTACGGCGAGCGAGTGAATTTGCTGGCAACGCTTAACTGTGGCGCAGCCGAAAACTGCAATCTCTACTTTCACACCGATACGGTGCCTGCGGGGGATGGCTGGCGATTTCCTCCGCTGGCACTGACGGTGGCCGAAGGCAAGTTGTTTGGGCGCGGCGCGGCGGACATGAAAGGGACGATCGTGGCAGCGATGGCGGCGATTCGTGCAGCGCAGGCCTGCAATCTGCCGTTGCGCTTCAATCCGGTCTTTCTGCTATGCACCGATGAAGAGGGCGGGTTGTATCCCGGTATTCGTTACCTCGCCGAACAGCAGTGCTTCGCCGGGCATCTGTTGAGCTTTAACGGTGGTGCAGTACCACGCATCTGGGCAGGTTGCTTTGGCAGTATCGACCTCAAAGTGATTATCACCGGGCGTTCCGCGCATTCCGGCGATCCGCTGCACGGCATCAATGCCATCGAAGCCGCGCTGCCGTTGATGAACGCGCTTTATCAACTGAAAGGCGAAGTGGAACAGCGCACCTCGGCAATGCCTGCGCCGCCGCACTATCAGGGCAAACCGCTGACCTCACTGTTGACGCTGGCTGCCGCACAGGGTGGCAGTAAAGGCTCGACCATCCCCGAACGCTTTGAGCTGCTGATCAATCGACGCTATGCCCCGGAAGAGGCATTTGATGACGTTTGGCAGGAGTTGACCCACTGCATCCATCAAGCGATGCAAGGCAGCCCTGCGCTGGATGTTAGCGTGCAAATGATTGGTCATCTGGCCCCGGTGGCCAACCCTGATGGTCCGCACTGGCCACGCTGGCAGGCCGCGCTGAGTCAGGGATTTGGTTTTAAAGCGGAGGCGTTTAAACCCTGGGGATCCTCAACCAGTTCGGATATGGGTTGGGTCCAGCAGGCCGGTATGCAGGAAATTTTACTGGGCGGTTTAGCCCGCCCCGACAACCGCATTCATGCCGCCGATGAGTACACAACGATGGCAGATGTTATCGCACTTTCGCAGTCCATTCTGGCGTATCTCGCCGATGAGTTTCAGCCAACCCAGGGTATTTAACAAACTAACGAGGAAGAGAAGATGTGCGCGATGAAAGGGTTAAACCGCAGACAGTTTATCACCAGCTCTACCGCTCTGACCGGTGCAGCCATGCTGCCCTGGTCGTTCTCGGCCCATGCCGCAGCGGTAACCAGCGCGACGCCAGGCGGCACGCCACGTAAAGGCGGTGTACTGCGTATTAGTGTTGATCAGGCGGTCAGTGTGCTGAATCCGCATCAGGTGCGCGTCAACCCGGAATATCTGGTCGCGGAGTTGCTTTACAGCGGCCTGACGCGCCTGACGCAGCAGATGAAAGCCGAAGCCGATTTGGCCCAATCCTGGCAGGCGAGTGCCGATCTAAAGCAGTGGACTTTTACCCTGCGTCCAAACCTCAAGTTCAGCGATGGCACGGCCTTAACTTCAGCAGATGTGGTGGCCAGTTTGCAGGCGCTGCTCGATCCGAAAAATGCTTCACCGGCCCTGCATAACATCGGCCCGATCAAAGCAGTGAGCGCCACAGATGCCAACACTGTGCTGATTGAAACCGATGCCCCTTACGCTGACCTGCCGGTGATGCTGGCTTATCCAGACGCCAAAATTATTCCTGCCAGCATTGCGCAGGGTCAGTACGACAAGCTCACCAAAGCCTCGCTGGGCGCGGGTCCTTTCCAGCTGGTTTCCTACGATCCGGAACGCAAAATCGTGGTGAAACGCAACCCGCATTATTACGACCCGGCGCGTCCTTATCTGGATGGCGTGGAAGTGGTGGTCTATCCCGATGGCATCGCAGAAAGCTCGGCGCTGATCTCCGGTGATACCGATTTGATGCTGAGCGCGCAGTCGAGCGAATTTGCGCGTCTCTCCAAATCATCCGGTGTGTTGCCACTGCGGGTGGCATCCGGTCAGTTCCTCAATGTGAACATGGGCTGCGATCAAAAGCCGTTTAACGATGTGCGCGTGCGCCAGGCGCTGGCACTGTGCGTTGATCGCCCGGCATCGGTGGACTTTGTTGCCGATGGCCTCGGTTCGCCAGGCAACGATACGCCGATCAACGCCTCTTACCCTTACTTCGCTAATCTGGCGAAAAAAGCGGTGGATTACAGCAAAGCCAAAGCCTTATTGGCGGATGCGGGTTATCCCAACGGTCTCGATTTAACGTTGATTGCCTCGGATAAACCGGCGACTCGCACCCAGTTGGGTATCGCGTTGCGTGAGATGGCCAAGCAAGGCGGTTTCCGCATTGAAGTGCAGACCATGGCACACAGCACTTATCTCGATCAGGTGTGGAAAAAAGGCAATTTCTACGTCGGTTTCTACAACATGCAACCGACGCCGGATGCGGTGTTCTCACTGCTCTACACCTCGACCGCGTCATGGAACGAAACACGCTGGAACAACGCCGATTTCGATAGTGCAGTCAACGCCGCCCGTGAAACCAACGATGATGCGCAGCGCACCACGCTGTACGGCAAAGCACAACAGTTGATGCATGACGAAGTGCCTTCGCTGATTCCGACCTTCTTCGATCTACTGGCTGCCAGCCGTGATTACGTCGGCGGATATCATCTGCATCCGCGCGGAGCGGTGTTCCGTCTCGACCATATCTGGTTAACTGACAAAGCGCCTAAGCGTGCAGTGTAAGGAGCGACCGTGACAGCAAGTTATCTGCTTAAACGCCTGCTGCTGATGATCTACACCTTGCTGGTGGTGTCATTGCTGGTCTTTGGCATCACGCAGCTGTTGCCAGCGGACGCCGCTGTCACCTTGCTGGGCCAGAACGCCACGCCAGAGGCACTCGCTGCGGTGCGCGAACGGCTGGGATTGGATGCACCAGCATGGTTGCAGTATTGGCATTGGCTGAGCCAGGCGTTGCAGGGCAATTTTGGTGTGTCGATGCGCAATGGGCTGGAAGTGGGGCCGACGTTATTGACCGCGCTGTCACGATCGCTGTTGCTGGCGGTGTGTGCACTGTTGCTGATGCTGGTGATCGCCATCCCGCTCGGTATCTGGGCGGCTGTGCGTCGCGGTAAAACCGCCGATGTGCTGGTCAGCGTCATCTCCTATATCGGCATCTCTTTCCCGGAGTTTGTCACCGCCACGCTGGTGCTGCTGCTGTTTGCTGACGTCTGGCAGATTCTGCCCGCCACCGGCTATGTGCCGCTGAGTGAAAACTTCATCAGCGGCGTACAGCACCTGATCCTGCCGTCAATCACCGTGGCGCTGATTCTGGTGGCGCACGTCTCACGCATGGTGCGTTCGGAGATGGTCGATGTGCTGCACACCGACTACATCCGCGCTGCCTGGCTGAAAGGCCTCTCGCGCCGCCGCATTCTCTGGCGCCATGCACTGCGTAATGGCTTGTTGCCGACCATCACCATTGTGGCGCTGGATGTTGGGTATCTGCTTGGCGGCATTGTGTTGGTCGAGGAGATTTTCGCCATTCCCGGTATCGGCCGTGAGCTGATTGTTGCCGTGCAGGCGCGCGATCTACCCACCATTCAGGCCGGTGTGATGATTCTCGCCGCGACCTATTCGGTAGTGAATTTCCTCGCCGATTTGGCCTATGTGGTTCTGGATAAGCGAATTTCCTATGCCTGATATTTTAAAACGTTTGCTGCGTTCACCGCAGGGCGCGGTGGGGGTGCTGATTATCCTGCTGTCGCTGCTGATGGTGGTGGGCGGGGCGCATGTCGCGCCCTTCGATCCTGAATCCATCTCGATTTTGACCCGTTATAAACCCCCCAGTGCCGAGCACTGGTTTGGCACCGACCAAATGGGGCGTGACATCTTCAGCCGGGTGATGGTTGGCGCACGCTCCACCATCGTGCTATCGCTGCTGGCAACCGCGTTAGCCATGGTGATTGGCTCAGTACTGGGCACCGCCAGCGCCTATCTGGGCGGCAAGTTCGATGAGTTTATGATGCGCACCATGGACGCGGTGATGGCGATTCCCAGCCTGCTGTTTGCCTTGTTGATTGTCAGCACGCTGGGTCAGAGCAGCATGAATGCGGTGCTGGCAATCACCATCGCGTTTGTGCCGGGCATGGTGCGTATTTCACGCAGCGTGGCGCTGGCGGCGCGGCAGCAGGATTACATCAACGCGGCGATTGCCCGTGGTGAAGCCGGGCACTACATCATCCTGCGCGAGATGTTGCCGAACATCCTGGCACCGATCATCGTGGAAGCCACCATTCGTGTGGCCTTCGCCATCATGCTGTTCGCCACCCTGAGTTTCCTCGGTTTAGGCGCACAGCCTCCTGAGCCAGAGTGGGGGCTGATGGTCTCCGAAGCCCGCACTTATTTCTTCACCGCACCCTGGATGATGATGATTCCAGGTCTGGCGATCGCGCTGGTGGCGATTGGTTTTAACTTACTGGGTGACGGGCTGCGAGATGTGCTTAACCCAAGGAGCCACTGATGAGTATGAAGCCTGAGCCGGTGCTGTCGGTGGAAAATTACAGTCTTGATTACGCGTTACAAAACGGTGAGTCACTGCCGGTGCTGCGCGATATTACGTTAAACGTGATGCCCGGCGAAGTGCTGGGTTTAGTGGGGGAATCCGGTTCGGGCAAAACTACGCTCGGCTGGGCGATCATGCGCTGGCTGGCGGGCAATGCCCGCGAGAAGTGGGGCGACATCCGCCTCAACGGAGAAAGTCTGCTCAGTCTGCCGGCCCCTAAACTGATGGCTCTGCGTGGCGCGAAGCTGGGGATGATTTTTCAGGACCCGAGCGCCTCACTCAATCCAACCTTAACCTTGGGCGAGCAGGTGACGGAAGTGCTGCGGCGCCATCGCCGATTAACCGCACGTGAAGCGCAGGAATTGGGCGAGTCGCTGTTACATGACGTCGAGCTTAAGCATCCGGCACGCATGATGCGCCGTTATCCGCATCAGGTTTCCGGGGGCGAAAAGCAGCGCATCTTAATCGCCACGGCCTTCGCCTGTCAGCCGGACTGCATGATCTTCGATGAACCGACCACCGCGCTGGATGTCATCAGCTCGGCGCAGATCCTCGATCTCTATGAACGTCTGCGCGAAGAGACGGGGGTAGCCTCACTGTATATTTCCCACGATCTGGCGCTGGTGGCGAAAGTCGCCGATCGCGTTTGCGTGCTGGAGAAGGGCCGTATCGTTGAGCAGGCCGACACGCAGAGTTTGTTTAGCGCACCGCAGAACAGCTATACCCGCAAATTGATTGCAGCAGTGCCGAATCCGCAACAGCGGCTGGTGCAGGATGCCGCCGGATCGCAGCCGCTGCTGACGCTGGACGCGCTCACCATCGATTACGGCCAGCAAGGTTTTGTCGACCGCTTGCTGAAACGCGAGGCGAATACCACGCGCGCGGCCAATGCGGTCACGCTCACCGTGCATCAGGGCGAAATCCTTGGCGTGGTCGGCGAGTCAGGTTCGGGGAAATCGTCGCTGGGTAAAGCCATCACTGGGTTGGTGCCGTTCAGCGGTGAGATCGATTTTTGTGGCTATGCGCTGCAAGGACGCGCGCAGATGGACAAAGAGTATCGTCGCCGCGTACAGATGATCTTTCAGCATCCCGACGCCTCGCTGAATCCGCGCATGACCATTGGTGAAATCATTGCGCGTCCGCTGCGCTTATACGGTTTGCCTCCGGGAGAAACGGAAGCGCAAGCCGTGGCGCGCCTGTTAGAAGAAGTGCGGTTGCCCGCTGAGTTTGCCACGCGCTATCCGCATGCGCTGTCCGGCGGTCAGAAACAACGTGTTGCTATCGCTCGCGCTTTTGCCAATCCACCGGATTTAGTGATTTGCGATGAAATCACCGCTGCGCTGGATGTGTCCGTGCAAGCCACCATCATCGAGCTGTTGCTGGAACTGCGTCGCCGCTACGGCACGGCTTACCTGTTTATTACTCACGACCTCAACCTGATACGCCAAATCGCCCATCGCGTGGCGGTGATGTATCGCGGCGATGTGGTGGAAGTGCTGCCCGGCGAGAATATGAGCGCGCTGGCGCAGCATCCTTATACCCGTGCACTGCTTGAAGCGGTGCATGTTCCCGACTTATCCCAATCCGTTGCTTAACGAGAAACGCATGAATCCTGAACAGTTAATTCATCATATCGATCGCGAGTTCTGCCTCTCATTTTTGGCAAAAATGGTGCAGCACAAAAGCTACAGCGCCACCGACGGCGAACGTGAGTTAGCCCGTTATATGGCAGAACAGATGACGCAGTTGGGCCTTGAAACCGAACTGCAAAAGGTTCCAGGCGACCGTCTCAATGCCATCGGCCGCCTGGCGGGCAGCGGCGGCGGCAACAGCCTGCTGTTCAATGGTCATCTGGACACCAATCCGGTGACCGAAGGCTGGACGGTGGATCCCTGGGCAGGAAAAATTGACGACCAGTTCATTTACGGCATTGGCGTCTCCAATATGAAAGCGGGCGATGCGGCCTATTTCTGTGCGCTGAAAACGCTGATTGATGCCGGTGTGAAACTGAAAGGTGATGTGATTCTGACCTACGTGGTGGGCGAATTGCAGGGCGGTATCGGCACGCTGGCGGCAATTGAACAGGGCGTGCGCGCGGACTACTTCATCAATGCGGAACCGACCGATCTTCAGGCGCTGACCATGCACGCGGGATCGCTAATGTTTACCATTGAACTGACGGGCGATACCCGCCATCTGTCGAAACGTGAAGAAGCCGTCGATGCGATCAACGCCGCCGTCGAGCTGATTCCGCAGATTAACGGCATGGTGTTCAGCGGCGCAAAAAGCGATGAGCATCTGAAAATTAACCGTGGGCACATCGGCACCGTGCACGGCGCGCTGGGGCGCGATCTGGAAGAGTGGCGTCCACCGCAGGTGGCTGACTTTGTACGCCTGAAGGGTTCAGCCCGCTTTGCGCCGGGTCAAACCGTTGAAGGTGTGTTGGCGGATCTGCAAGCGCTGCTGGATACGCTGTGCCAGCGCTTCCCCGGCCTGAAAGCCGAGCTGTTTGATGACGGTATCCGTGATAAACCCACCATGTTGCCTTTCGAAGTCTCGCCAGAGTCACCGATTGTCAAAGCGGTCAATCGCGGCTGGAAAACAGTGCGTGGCACCGAACAGCCAACCGGGGTGATCACGCCACCGGCCTTCTTTGGGACTGATGCGGCACATCTGTATCAGCATGCGGGCATGGAAGGTATCGTGTGCGGCCCCGGCGGGAAATACAACACCATGCCGGATGAGCGCGTTGAGATAACCGAATTCCTCGATATGGTGCGCATCTATCTGCTCGCCATTCTGGAGATCTGCCAGCCGGTTGAGGGCGCATAATGAATGCTGCCGCGTTAAGCCGCCTGCGTGCCACCCTGCAGCAGGCCAATGTGGATGTGCTGATCATCGATCATGGCGAACTGCTGGCCTGGTTGACCGGCTACACCGTGTCGGAAACCTTGTATCGCGCTTGTCTGGTGCCGCTTAATGGCGATCCCTGGATGGTGCTGCGTCAGTTGGATGAAGCGCCTTGTCGGGCGCAATCTCCTACGCTGACGGTAGAAAGCTATCGCGATGATCAAGACCCGTGGGCGGCGGTGGCGCACAGCCTGGTCCGGCGCGGTTATCAGCGTGCGCGTCTTGGCGCGGATTACACCTCCTATGGCATGACAGTGCACAGCTGGCAGCAGCTGTCGCGCCATTTGCCCGAGGTACAGTGGTGCGATTTAACCGGTGTGAGCGATCGGCTGCGTAGCGTAAAATTCCCGGCGGAGCTGGAGGCGTTGCGTCAGGCTTCCGCCATTGCCGATACCTCGCTGGACGCGATTGGCAAAACCGTGCAGGGCAGCTGGCGTGTGCGCGATGTCGCTGCACTGGCGGCTGGCGAGTTTTTGCGCTTGGGTGCGGACACCGGGGAAACCGGGCCGATTGTCATCGCCAGCGGCGACAACGGTTTTCTCCATGCCAGCGGTCACGAGCAGCTGTTACAGCGTGGCGATGTGCTGCACGTAGAGCTGATTCCTAAAGTGAAACACTACAGCGCGCGTCTGATGCGTCCGTTTATTGTGGGCGAGATCTCCGCCCAGCGCGCCGAGCTGGCGCAGCAACTTATCGCCATACAGGATGAACAGTTCAAGGCCATGAAACCGGGCATCAGCGCGCGGGAAGTGGATGCGATTGTACGCGATGGGTTATTGCGCAATGGACTTCGTGCGGATTATCCCAACATCACCGGCTATGCGCTAGGGTTGTATACGCGCACGCCGCGCCCGAGTGATTTTTCCTGTAGCTTCCATGCGAAAGCGGAGTGGTTACTGGAGGAGGATATGGTGTTCCATATGTATACTTCTGCGCAAAGTCTGGCGTTCAGCGAAACCGTGCGCGTCACGCCGCAGGGAGCAGAGCGGCTGACAACGCTGCCGCGCCAGCTATTATCATTGCCGGAACATTGATCAACAGGATAAAGGATGACGCAGGACATTTTACTCACTGATTTAGCCGCTGGCTTTCCAACGTTGGCTTTTGACCTGAAATACGCCACGACCGATAACATCACCGGCTACGCCATTTATCATGAAGCGCGGGCGTTACTGCATCCAGAAGCGGCGCGCGCGCTGCAAAAAAGTGTCGAAGTCGCCCGACTGGCCGGCTTCACCTTGTTGATTTTTGATGCTTATCGCCCGCAGCAGGCGCAATGGCATCTGTGGGATGCCTGCCCGGATGCCGACTATGTGGTGCCGCCCGCCACGGGTTCTAATCACAGCCGAGGCGTGGCAATTGATCTGACGTTAGTGGATGGCGCGGGCAAGGTGCTGGATATGGGTACGGCCTTTGATGCGATGGAAGATCTGTCGCATCCGTTCCATCCCGATGTACCGCCACAGGCACAGCGCCATCGTTTGATGCTCAATGCGATTATGCTGGCAGGCGGTTTTGTCGGCATGCCAACCGAGTGGTGGCATTTTGAGTTACCGGATGCGCAGCGCTATCCGTTGCTGGAAGATCGCTTTGGTTGCGTGGCGCGATAGCCATAAATCTCGTCGGCACGAAGGGGCTGTCCGATTAGCCACATTGAGGAAGATTAGGGGCGAGGTAGGGTGCTGAGGATGGCATTAAAAGTCGGATAGGTGACGAGCCGTGTCCATCTGTTGATGTAAAATACGGGCAATAAATATCCCGTAAGGATAGGCAGTATAGAAAATGGTATGTGACTGGAAAACAATCCGTTTTACATCCTGCACGCGCGGGTAATCCTGTCCCATCTCAGGCATTTTTGACAATGTTTCAAAGAACTCATCTAGTGCATCGGTGTAGCGATCGGCTTGTGCTTCACCAAATTTTAGCAGGGTGTAGTCATAAATATTGGCAAAGTCACTGTCGGCAAGTTCGGACAGTTTATACACGATTAAGCTTCTTCCTTTCAGCAGCAATTTCACGCAGTGAACGCGGGCTTTCACCGCTTTCAAGCCCTTCAACAACCGCCTGACGTACGGCTTGATCCCGTGATTCTTGCTGTTCTAACAAGCGTAAAGCCGAACGCATCACTTCGCTGGCCGATCCATAGCGGCCAGAGTCCACCATGCGCGTAATAAAAGTATCGAGTTGTTCACCCACGCTTACGGACGTAATTTTTCTCATTGAGCTCACCGTGTATTAACAGTTAATACAAAAGAACATAGTTTGCTCAAGTCTTCATCGCCAGTCAAATCGGCCTTGTTATTATGGAATGTGCCACGCAACAGTATGCTTTGCTCAGCCACTTAACCTTCACTCAACAACTATAATATTCCCTGACCGGCTGCCCGGTATGGGCACACAGATCATGCTGGCTGTTTCCCTTGCTCACTATCATTGGTGCTTTTGCTGAAGGATGACCCATGCGTACGTTTCTGGTGGCGTTGTACGCCTCGTTGAGTGTTTTGACTTTCCCGAGCCTGGCGGCAGGCACACTCAGTGATGGCTGGGAATGGCTCAAGCAGGATGTCTCACAAACCTGGGAACAGCCGCAGTATTACGATCTCTATTTGCCGTTCATCAGCTGGCACGCTCGTTTCGCCTACGACAAAGAGAAAACAGACAACTACAACGAATCGCCGTGGGGCGGCGGCTTTGGCGTGTCGCGGTACAACGAAGACGGTGACTGGAGCGCGCTGTATGCGATGGCCTTTAAGGATTCGCATAACATGTGGCAGCCGATTATCGGTTACGGCTGGGAGAAGGGCTGGTATCTGGATGAGGCACGCGATGTGCGTTTAGGGCTGGGGTTAACCGCAGGCATCACCGCGCGTGATGATTTTGCCAACTATGTGCCGTTGCCGATTGTTCTGCCGCTGTTCTCCGCGGGCTATAAACGCCTCAACGTGCAGTTCACCTATATTCCGGGCACTTATAACAACGGCAACGTGCTGTTTGCCTGGTTCCGCTATGGCTTCTAAAACGGTACAGCGTGCATCCGCGCTTAAGTGGCTGAAGAGAATCGCCCTGGGCCTGGTTTCTTTGCTTGTCATGTTTCTGCTGATTCGCGGGTATCAATCCGAGCAGGGGCCGCCGCTCCATCGCTGGCACACCTGGGCGGCTGACGAAATGACAGTGCAACAGATGGATCACGCCACCTTCGCCGACTACCTGGCGCAGGAAAATGTGATATTCCAGCAAATGAAACACAACGTCACGGACGCATTGAGCGAGGAAGAGAAAACCTCGCTAAACCGCTATTACGCGCAAAGCCCGGTCTATCCGGCAGGGTTTGCCACCGACTGGAACCACTCTTTTGTACTCAAGCCGACAGGCGAAATCAAAGGCGCGGTCGTGTTGCTGCACGGATTGACCGATTCGCCCTACAGCATGCGTTATTTGGCGCAGGCTTATCAGCAACAAGGCTATGTTGCCGTAGTGCCGAGATTGCCGGGTCACGGCACCGCGCCAGGGTCATTAACCAAAGTTGACTGGAAAATGTGGCTGGCCGCGACGCGTCTGGCCGTGCGTGAAGCCACCCGGGTAGCGGGAACCCAGGTCCCGTTGCATCTGGTGGGTTACTCCAATGGTGGCGCGCTGGCGATGAAGTATGTGCTTGATAGCCAACAGGATCAGGCGCTGCGCAAACCACAACAGTTGGTGTTGTTGTCGCCGATGATCGGCGTCACCGCCTATGCGCGTTTTGCGGGATTAGCGGGTTGGCCAGCGGTGTTCCCGGTGTTTGCTAAAGCGGCGTGGCTGAATATCGTGCCGGAATACAATCCGTTTAAATACAATTCATTCCCGGTGCGGGCGGCACGTCAGTCCTGGCTGTTAACCCAGGCGTTGCAGGAGCAGGTGGTGCAACTCGCCCGCGAGGGCGAAATCCGTGACTTGCCAACGGTGTTGACGTTCCAGTCGATCCTCGATTCCACCGTCAGCACCCGCGCGGTGGTCAATGCGCTGTATCGTTATTTGCCGGACAACGGCAGCCAGTTAGTGATTTTCGATATCAACCAGGCGGCCAATTTACGCGCGCTGTTCCGGCCTGCGCTGTATTCAGCGGTCAGCGAGTTGTTGCCTGCTGCGCCGCGCCGCTACGCGACAACGGTGATCACCAATGCGTCACCCACCACTTATGAGGTGGTCGCGCGTATGACGCCTGCCGATCAGACCCAGGAAGTCACGTACCCGCTGCAGCTGGCGTGGCCGCAGGATATGTATTCTTTGTCGCATATCGCCGTGCCTTTCCCGCTGACCGATTCACTATATGGTCGCGAACCTCTTGAAAAAAATCGCTATGGCATTAGCCTTGGCACCATTTCACTGCGCGGAGAAACCGCCAGCCTCACCGTGGGGCTCGACACCTTGATGCGCAATACCTCGAATCCGTTTTTCGCTTATATGATGGCGCGAATTCAGGATCGGATAGCCTGCGGTCAGCAGCCGGACCTGCAACAGTGCCTTAAAGAGTAATGACTTTTTTCAGCAGCCCGTTGGCAAGAATCAACCGGGCTAGCAACACTGAGAGCACAAAGGTCAACACAATCAGCGTGAGCTTGGTGGCCAGCGAGGTAATCGGTATGAGCGTGGTGACGATGTGAAACACCGAGTAATGCATGATGTATACCCCGGTCATGGTTTTACTCACGGTGGCCAGCAGCGTCTCTTTGAGGGCGACATGGCGACGAAAGCGCACGCCGCTGGCGGCTAATACCAGAGCTACCACCAGCAGATAAATTTGTGAACCGGTGAGGAGGAAGGCATTGCGATCGGCTTTAAACAGCGCAAAGAAAAAGTGCTGCTCGTAGAGCCAGGTGAACAGATAAATAAAGGGCAGGGCGCAGGTGGCGATGAAGGCGACGCGTCTCCGATTCAGCCAATCGGCAATCACCGGCTCACACAATAGCTGGCCGGTGAGGTAAAACAGCAGCCAGGTCCAGATGCGGTATTGCGGCGCGAGGCTGAACACCCGCACTTCGGGATACAGCACCGACAACAAATCGTAGCCATAGGAAAACAGCAACAGGCCACCGACCAGCGCGCAGAACGTCAGACGATGCAGGCTAAGCCAGGTGAGCAGCGGATTAAAGCTGTAAATCACGATGAACGAGAACACAAACCACGGCTGAATCAGATAGCCGCGCTGGTAAGGCTCCCAGAAATAGTAAATCGTCATCCAGAACAGAAACACGATCACCACATTGCGGATCTTGCTGAGCTGCCAGCGCAGATCCTGCTCGGCATGGCTATCCATAATCCCCGCCACCACGAAAAATAGCGGGGTGGCGATGGTGGAGATAAAGGTCAGGAACGCCAGAATCCAGTGGTAGTCATAATCGTAGCGATCCCAAGTGTTATACAGCGTAAAGAAGGTCACTGCGGCCATGCAGCCGAGTGTCTTGATGACATTCAGCCCGGTGGCGTTCATGCTGACGTCGCTTTCTCAGCGCGGTGGAAGCAGGCATAAATCACCGGCAGAACCAACAGCGTCAGTATCGTCGCGAAGCCCAGCCCAAACATAATCACCACCGCCATGCTCTGGAAAAACACATCGCGCAGCAGCGGTGCCAGGCCTAAAACCGTGGTAAAAGCGGTCAGCAGGATGGGGCGCAAGCGCGACGTCGCGGCATACAGAATCGCGTCATGCTGTGTTTTGTCCTGTTTTTGCTGTTCAATCTCTTCCACCAGCACAATGCCATTGCGGATCAGCATGCCGCTCAGGCTCAGCAAGCCAATCAGCGCCATAAAGCCAAACGGAATACCGGTGAGCAAAAAGCCCGGCGTCACGCCGATCAGCGCCAATGGCACCGTGAGCCAGATCGCCACGGCATTTTTCACCGAGCTAAACATCAGCACGGTAATCACAAACATCACCAGATAGCCCAACGGCAACGTGGTGAACACCCCTTGCTGCGCTTCGCTGGAGTTTTCGGCATCGCCGCCCCATTCAATGCTGTAACCGTGCGGCAGGGGGATCTGATCAATTTGCGGTCGCACGCGTGACAGAATATCGCCGGACGTATCGCTGCTCAGCGGGCTGGGGTCGGTCATCACCGTCAGCACGCGGCTGCGGTCGCGCCGCAGAATTAATGGATCTTCCCATTCAAGATTAAAGCCACTCACCACATTGCTCAGCGGAATGTAATGCTGCTGGCTTTGGCTCCACACCAGCACATTGTTCAGATGATTGGCATCCTGGCGTTCGCTGGCGGGCGGACGCACCACCACCGGCAGCAAATCTGCGCCTTCGCGATATAAGCCGACGCGGCTTCCGGTGAAATTCATTTGCAGCGCGTTATCGATCTCCTGCTTATCCACGCCCAATTCGCGACCCAGCGCCGGATTAAACTGTGGACGGATGACCTTGCTGCGGTTTTGCCAGTCATTGCGCACGCTGTCGGTGGCGGGGTCTTGCGCGAGGATGTCGCCCACTTCGCTGGCAATGAGTCGCATACGGTCAGGATCGGGGCCTTTGATACGCACCTCGATGGCGCTGCCGCCGGAAGGGCCAAACATCACGCGTTTGGTGCTGGCATTGACCTGCGGATACTGGCGGGCGATATAATCATCTACGCGGCGTGACAGCGCGGCGATGTTACGCTGATCGTCCATGCGCACCATGATTTGCGCGTAGTTGCTGTACTGGCGCTGTCCATTGTAAGTGAGGATAAAGCGCATGCTGCCCTGGCCGACGGTCGTCACCGTTGACACCACGCCTTGCTGCCCGGTGATCGATTTTTCTATATCGCTGGCCATTTGCTCGGTGGCCTTGATGTCCGTGCCGTAAGGCAGCCACAGATCGACAAAGAAGATCGGCGTATTGGACGAGGGGAAGAAGTTTTGCCTTACGCCACCAAAGCCCCAGATCGCCAGTGCTAACAGGGCGGCCATTATCGCCAGCGTCACGGTTTTCTGCTGCAATAGCGCATTGAGCGTGCGTTGGTAGAGTCGATAAAATCCGCCATCGTAGGGCGAGGCTTCAGCGGCGGGCGTTTCCTTGTTACCTGTTTTAAACAGCCACCACTTGATCAACACCGGCGTGATGGTCAACGCCGAGAACCAGCTCAACATCAGCGAAATCAGCAACACCTGGAACAGCGATTTGCAGTACTCACCGGTGGAATCCTGCGACAAGCCAATCGGTGCAAAGGCCAGTATCGCAATTATCGTGGCCCCTAACAGCGGGAAAGCCGAACGCCGGATAACAAAGTTGATCGCCGAGGTACGCGATGAGCCTTGCTGACGCGCAATCAATACCCCTTCGACGATCACAATCGCGTTATCCACCAGCATGCTGAGGGCAATAATCAGCGCACCCAGCGAAATACGCTGCAGCTCAATGCCCCATAAATACATGATCAACAAGGTGCCCAGCACGTTCAGCGCCAGCGAGAGGGCAATAATGATGCCGCTGCGTACGCCCATAAAGATCAGCAGCACGCCCACCACAATCGCCAGTGCCATCAGGAAATTGGTGATAAACCCGTTCACCGAGTGCGCTACTTCGGCGGCCTGATCGTAAAAGGTATTGATTTGAATACCGGCTGGTTTTTCAGCCGACATCTGCTGCAGTTTGGCTTCCAGTGCACGCCCCACATCAATTACGTTGACGCCAGGGATAAAGGAGACCCCCATAGTGACCGCCGGGCGGCCGTTGGCGTGATAGATGCTGGAAGGGGATTCACTCAACCCGCGCGACAGCGTGGCGATATCACGTAATCGAGTGGTCGCGGTGTCACCTATCGGGCTGATAAGCAGATCGCTCAACTCATCGATATTTTCAAATTCCCCGGTAGGATGCAGACGAATCGATTCGGAGCCAGATTTGATCTCCCCCGCGCTGGAGACCACGTTGAGGCGACTCAGTGCGGCGGAGAGTTGAGCTGGCGTGATGCCGCGCGCCGCCATTTTCGTCAGCGAAACATCGATATTCACTTGCTGCGGAATGGCACCGCCAATCGCTACCTTGCCGACGCCAGGCACCAGCACCAGTTCTCGCCGCAACTGCTCGGCGTAGCGAACCAGCTCAGGATTGCTGAAGTTGTCACCGGAAATGGCGAAGAAAAAGCCGAATACATCGCCAAAATCGTCATTAACGAAAGGCGTCGCCACGCCGGGCGGGAAGAAGCGTGATGCATCACCCACGCGTCGCCGCAGTTCATCCCAGATTTGTGGCAGTTCGTTGGAGTGATAGCGTGACGCGATGTTGACGGTAATTTGCGACAGGCCGTTAGAGGAGATGGAACTGACGCTGTCCAGATACGGCAACTGCTGCAAAGCGTTTTCCAGTGGCAGCGTCACTTCTTCTTCCACCTGCTGCGCGGACGCGCCAGGGTATTGTGTGACCACCACGGCGGTTTTAATGGTGAAAGCGGGATCTTCCAGCCGACCAATGTTCAGCAGGGCAAAAATACCGCCCAGCCCTAACAGCAAAATCGCCAGCCAGACGCGAATCGGGTTATCAATAAACTGTTTGGAGATGTCCATTACAGCCCTCGCTCACGCGTCCAGATGCGTACGGGCTGCTGCGCATGCAGCTCATTCACGCCTGCTGCGACCACGCGTTCACCGGCTTTCAGCCCATCGGTGATCACCACGCCCTGATTTGTGACATCGCCAACAGTGACTTTTCGGTCTTCCAGCTTGAGCTGATCGCCGCTGCCTTGCACCACCCAGACATGCGGCTCATTGCGCTGGTGGCTATCGGGGTTGAACACCGCTTCGACCGGAACGACCAGCGCAGCGTGATTAACATTGGCGGGAAGATTGGCCAGATTGATGGTGACAGTACCACTGACACCCCCCACGGCCGGGAAATCGGCAGGGCGGGGCATAGTTAAGATCACCTGCCAGGTCAGCGTGTTGCTGCTACTGCTACCGGTGTGCTCTTTGTATTCGGCCTGAAATTCCCGATCCGGCAGCGTGTTAATGCGTACCACCGGGCGGTACGTCATGTTGCGGATATCCAGCGCGGTAAACAGGTTTTCAGGCACGTTAAACACCACATCGAGCAGATCGTTACGCGTTAACGTAGCGATAGGCTGACCCGCAGCCACCACCTGATGATTCCTGACGTTGACGACCGCAGCGGTGCCGCTGAACGGTGCGGTGAGCGTCATTTGGCTTAACTCTTCACGGGCAATTTGCAAGGCCGCGTTGGCGGCATCGCGGTTCGCGCGCTGCACGTCCATTTCAGCCTGCGAGATGGCCTGACGGCCAGAGAGCGTCTGGAAACGCGCGAACTGTCGCTGAGCGAGGGTGGCTGCGGTCTGACGTTCATTGACGCGTTGTTGTGCTTCATGCGATATCAGTCGGGCGATCACTTGCCCCTGTTTAACATTGTTGCCCTGACGAATCTCCAGTGAATCGATCTGTCCCGCGCGTTTAAAGGACAGATCAGTGGAATCACCGGATTCAATACGTGCGGGGAAGATGCGCTGCTGGGCTTCACCGGAAGCCACGACCTCGACCACTTTTACCATGCGTGGCTGAGGAACAACGTCCGTTTTTTTTTGATCGCAACCGGTTGTTATAAATATAACTATGGCGACCAGCGGAAAATAACGCGTCACGAGTTTGTCCTCAATCAGCAATGTTAAATTAATTATTTACGTTATTATTAGCGTGGTCTTTACTCGCCGAGCATCGAAACAACGGCGTAAGTAAATAACCCTACGACTGAACAGGTTACAATGGCGAGAATCACATAAAGACTCAGGCGGAGCAGACTATAGTCCGGCATCGTTACCTCCATTAACAGTGGGTATAAAAGAGTCATCTCACTGCGCGGGATGGGAGTGATGGTTAAGGTTTATTTGTTATGCATGAGCATAGCTGTGGATATCCAAAAATGTAAAGTTTGATAAATGCATTATCTTTGGTGCAACTCATGGAATTTACGTCTGACTTTTATCATTTAAATAGAATGATAAACCACCTTAACAGGATAAAAACAAAGTGTGGCTTTTCCCTTTATTTCATTAACATAAGGGTGTTTTAATTTGCCTGTGCTAAAAATCCTTTATTTATCTTTGGTTTAAAATTCATCAGGAAGTTGTTTTTTCATTGCAGATAACTTTCCTCATAAAAGCAGAGTGAGTTGAATAGCCTGTGCTACGTTTATTACGTTCATTTCTCTTGTTAAAAGTTCGCTGTATAGATTATTTCCCTGCTCAATTTCGTTGAGTAGCCATTAATGACATGTCTTTCAGTTATAAACCGGACTCACCTCAGGCAGTGCGTGGATGTTTGTCTTTGTATTTGAAGTGGATCTGTTAATAACGCGATGTCACCGCCTTGATTTCCGAAACAGGATTTGAGGAGAAAGCGATGAATACTGCTAAATCGGAAAGGTCGTACTATCAGCTTTCTGTCGATGATACCTTGAGTCAGACAGAGAGTTCAGTCGAAGGTATCTCGGGTAGTGAAGCAACAGCACGCTTACAACAGTACGGTGAAAATGCCCTGCCGCAAAAGCCGGGCAAGCCGGCATGGCTCCGCTTTCTCGCCCATTTTAACGATGTGCTGATCTACGTGTTACTCGCTGCGGCGTTGCTGACAGCGGTGATGGGCCACTGGGTCGATACGCTGGTCATTCTCGGTGTGGCAGTGGTCAACGCGTTGATTGGTCATATCCAGGAGAGTAATGCGGAAAAATCCCTGCAAAGCATTCGCAATATGCTCTCCAGTGAAACGGTGGTGATCCGCGCGGGCAACCACGAAACGCTGCCGACCACTGCCTTAGTGCCAGGTGATGTGGTGGTGATCCGCGCCGGGGACCGTATTCCGGCCGACCTGCGGGTGATTGAAGCCCACAATCTGCGTGTCGAGGAGGCGATTCTCACCGGCGAGTCCACGGTGGTGGAGAAAACCACGGAGGCATTGTCCGGAGAACTCCCGTTGGGCGACCGCACCAATTTGCTGTTTTCTGGCACCACCGTGAGCTCCGGCGGCGGTAAAGGATTGGTGGTGGCTACCGGTGGAGAGACCGAGTTAGGGCACATCAATCAGATGATGTCCGATATCGAAAAACACCGCACGCCGCTGCTGGTGCAAATGGACAAGTTAGGGAAAGCCATCTTCCTGATTATTCTCGCGATGATGGCGGCACTGTTTGTCTTTAGTCTGCTGTTCCGCGATATGCCGGTCTCTGAACTGATGCTGTCATTGATCAGTCTTGCGGTGGCGTCGGTGCCCGAAGGTTTACCCGCCATTATCTCCATCATCCTATCGCTTGGCGTGCAGACCATGGCGAAGCAGCAGGCGATCATTCGCAAGTTGCCAACGGTAGAAACGCTGGGTGCGATGACGGTGATCTGCTCCGATAAAACCGGCACGCTGACCATGAATGAGATGACGGTCAAAGCGGTGATCACGGCCGATCATATTTATCGGGTAGACGGTGACAGCTATGAACCGATTGGCGCCATTCATAAAGCGGATGACGCCGTGCCGATTACCGTCACAGGCGGCTCCTTGCTGGAACAGTATCTGCGCACCATCGATCTGTGTAATGACAGCCAGCTGATTAAGGATGAGAGCGGTTTCTGGAAAATCACCGGGGGGCCGACAGAAGGTGCACTCAAGGTGCTGGCCGCCAAAGGGCAGTTGCCGGTGGTCACGACTGAGTTACGCAGTAAAATTCCGTTTGATTCGCAATACAAATATATGTCGACGTTGTACCGCATTGGTGACGAAGAGCGCGTGCTGATCACCGGCGCGCCGGATGTGCTGTTCCGGCTTTGTCAGCAGCAGCAAACCGAACATGGCCTGCAACCGCTGGATATCGGCTGGTGGGAAGGCAAAATTGAGGAGTATGCGCGCGAAGGTTTGCGCATGGTGGCGGCAGCCTGGAAACCGGCGTTACCGGGACAAACGGAGCTCACCCATCAGGATCTGCAACAGGGCGTGATTCTGCTCGGCATTGCCGGAATGATGGATCCGCCGCGCCCTGAAGCCATCACCGCGATTCGTGACTGCCTGCAAGCGGGCATACGCGTCAAAATGATCACCGGAGACCATCCGCAAACCGCAATGAGCATTGGCCAGATGCTGGGGATTGGCAATGCAGGCTCGGCCATCACCGGGCGTGAACTGGAAGTGATGGACGATCACCAGTTGAGTGATGCCGCGCAAGCCTACGACATTTTCGCGCGTACCAGCCCGGAGGATAAATTCCGTCTGGTTCAGGCGTTGCAGAGTAAGCAAGAGGTGGTCGGCATGACCGGGGATGGCGTGAATGATGCGCCGGCCCTGAAACGCGCTGATGTCGGTATTGCGATGGGGATTAAAGGCACCGAAGTCACCAAAGAAGCTGCCGATATGGTGCTAACGGATGATAACTTTGCCACCATTGCCAGCGCGGTGCGAGAAGGGCGTCGGGTTTATGACAATCTGAAAAAAACCATCCTGTTTATTATGCCCACCAACCTGGCACAGGGCTTACTGATCATTATCGCGCTGCTGGCAGGGAATCTCATTCCGCTGACGCCGGTACTGATTCTGTGGATGAACATGGCGACGTCGGCCACGCTGTCGTTTGGTCTGGCATTTGAGGAGGGTGAAAAGAACATCATGCGTCGTCCACCGCGCGATCCCAAACTGCATGTCATGGATGGATTCGCCATCTGGCGTGTAGTGTTTGTCGGTTCGATGATTGCGATAAGTGCGTTTGTGCTGGAAGCCTGGCTGCAGCCGCGTGGCTATTCCCCGGAATTTATCCGCACCGTGCTATTGCAGACGCTGGTTACCGCGCAGTGGTTCTATATGCTCAACTGCCGTGTGTCTGACGGTTTCTCACTGAGCAAAGGGCTGCTGATGAACAAAGGGATCTGGATCGTCAGCGCGGTATTGCTGGTGCTGCAATTACTGATCATCTATGCGCCCTTTATGCAGTTGCTGTTCGGCACCACGGGGCTGCCATTCCGCTATTGGGTCATTACCTTCATCATCGGATTCGTGATGTTCCTGATTGTTGAAGTTGAGAAACCGCTGACTCGTCGATTCAGAACAGCCTGAATGCATTGCCGCCCGTACCGCGGGTTAAGCGGTGCGGGCGGCGTTTTAGACGTTCGGGGTAAAAACTGAGGTTGAAACGTCGTCGCACATTCACTCTCATCAACTCAGAGAGGAAAGTGTCGCACGGGTTCAACGACCTTCACCGGCTTCTTTCGCTTCGGCTTCGTCGCTCTGCACAGCGCTGGCATGGTCGCGTTCGTCTTAGCCGTCTCGCTGGTCTTATTAACAGTGATGCAGCTCGGGCAGTAATGAACATTCGCATATTGCATCGTAGCGACAGTTAACGCCTGGCTGTGGTTATACATACTGCCAATAAATGCCCTTGAATCGACACCGGGTAGTTGTTCACATCCTGCGGTATGCAACAGCAAGCCCCTGCGGGCGTGATCGCATACGTAGTACTTCATTGACTTATACATTGTTTTAATCCGTTTGCTGTGTGAGTCAATCGACTCATTAAAGTTTGTCGTATTCAATATCTTGTCATTCAGAACATCTCACCACGGCCTGGAATGCAGATTGCCCGCGACGGTTAAACGTAAACGGAACCAGAATAGATGTGCCATTTTCGCGGCGCTTTCCTGATGAAACAGAAGAGAACCGTTGGAGATGCTGTTTTTGCCAAACATTTCGCACTAGGCTTTTTCAAGCAGGTCTTTATCTACGTTAATAACGGCTTTACTACGGTGAACGGTCACGCAGGATAAATGGTCGTTTTGATTTTCTGTACTCTGGAAATATACCTCATAACCAGACGCGCACAAAATTATCCCCAAAGCACACAGTGTCTCAATCTGCGCGTGAAATTCTGCTCTGTTTCACGAACAGTCTCTGGTCTAACTAACGAAAAATCAAGGGGATTTATAAGCGTTTAGTTGAAATGAGTTGATGTGTTTTGCTGCTGGGATAGGGGCATTATCTGATAATGATCGGGAGATTATCTGAATATTACATAGCAAAATTAATGCCTGTGAGATTTATTGCATTCGCACTCAGACAAATAAACCGTGCAATAAAGCCTAAGTACAACAAATAACCTGGTTAAGAATTTGTTAATGCTTGAAGTGTGGCAATTCCATGACAATATTTCCATCATTGAGACTGAGGTTAATGGGGTGCTGATGATAAAACCTCACAGCCTTATCACTCAGAAGGACCGTTCACATTGATCAACGCATCACCCTGAAGCGGGAAACAATGGAAGTGCGCCGGATCAACTCAAAAGATCAGTGTGTTAAAACAGTAAATGGTTTAACCTTTAACAATCGTCAGCAGTAGATTTAAAGTAAGCCCAATAAAATCAGTGCGTTGATTGACATTTTATTGTGTGGCCTTTTGATTGACTGCGACCTGTTCCAGGGGGTGCCCGGTTAGCGGGCTGAGATTCTACCCGCCAGCGTTTTACGCGTTGGCAACGTAGTGACCCTACGAACCTGATCCGGCTAATACCGGCGTAGGGAGCGGAACACAGGGCGACACTGCGCCCTGATTCCATCTTTGTGCTTGTAGCGGACAGATCCTACTCATCAGGCCCGGCCTGAGAGATTTCGCGCAATCGCAACAGGTGGACTCGCCCATGACTGAAGCTGCTTTGATCGACGCTTTGCTCACCTTTCTACAGCGTCAGGATACAACCGACGACGACTTTAATCGCATGGCGCTTGCCGTCTTCGCGTACCAATTTGAACACAACCTCCCTTATCGCCGCTTCGCTATGCAGCGTGGCCGCACGCCGTTTACGGTCAAAAACTGGCGTGCCATCCCGGCGATTCCCATCACCGCCTTTAAGGATCTGACCCTGAGTTGCCATGCCAGCGATGACGTCGAAGCCGTGTTTATGACCAGCGGTACCACGGGCACGGTGAAAGGTCGCAGCTATCATCCGACACTCGATGTCTGGAAATGCTCAATGACGCAGAATTTTCGCCAGCGCTTTATGGCGGGCAATGAGCGCATCCGCATGGGCATTTTATTCCCCGATAACCAGGTGCTGCCCAACTCTTCGCTGGCACACTATCTCACGCTAGCGATGGAGAGATTCGGCACCGCGGAGAGTGAAGTGCTGCTGGATGACGGGGGTATCGCGATGGATCGCCTTTTTGCTGCACTGGAACAGGCGGAAGCGCGAGATGAACCCTATGCGCTGCTGGGCGCGAGCTACAGCTTTGTCCATCTGCTGGACGAGATGCAGCGTCAACGGCGAAGTTTTGCGCTCCCCGCAGGCAGCCGCATTTTAGATACCGGCGGGTTTAAGGGCCAATCACGCGAGATTGAGGCCGAGCAGTTTTACACCGAACTGAGTGCGGCGCTGGGCGTACCGCGCACGCACTGCATCAACATGTACGGCATGACCGAACTGAGCAGCCAGTTTTATGATGACGGTAACGTTGCTTGTCCTTCGGTGAAATCTGGCCCGCACTGGATCCGCACCCGCGTGGTCAATCCACTCAGCGGCGAAGAGGTGGCGGAAGGTGAGATTGGCGTGCTGGTGCACCATGATCTGGCTCATTTCAATTCGGTTTCTGCTTTGCTGACGGAAGATGCTGGCCGCGCGGTCGCGGGCGGTTTCCATCTGCTGGGCCGGGTTACCGGAGCGGATGCAAAGGGCTGTTCGCTGGCAATGGAAGAGTTTTTGGCTGCTGCGCAGGGTGCAGTGTGAAAGAGGTCGCGGGTTATCTACCGGGATGTTTGTCGCCAGAAGAGGTGCAGTGGCGCACGTTGAGTTTTAGCCATCACGGCCAGCAACTGGATGTGGACGTTCCCGATCTGAATCCGGCACAAATAAAGCTT
Source organism: Pantoea sp. BL1 (assembly GCF_000963985.1). Taxonomy (NCBI): domain Bacteria; kingdom Pseudomonadati; phylum Pseudomonadota; class Gammaproteobacteria; order Enterobacterales; family Erwiniaceae; genus Pantoea; species Pantoea sp. BL1. The sequence goes on from NZ_JZRH01000014.1 coordinate 64,650, forward strand.
CTGAGCGCACATGTGCGCGAGCATGCTCGCGCTTATCTAAAGACGCTAAGTGTGGCAAAGATCGTGGCGATAATTGATCAAGCCACTGTGCGTTTACTGGATCGAGACCATCACCTGCGCCGCAAAGCCGAAACGCTATTGCCGATAGTCACCGGTTATGATGCCGAGATGATTCGCCTTGGGCTTAGCGGTTATCTCAAAACATTTCGACAGCCGCAGCTTAAGCGATTTTTGGCCGAAGACTTTAGCGATCCGCAGCTGCTGGATGATTTTCAACCAAGGCCCAATGGTGGTTTTGCGCGGGCGTTTGGCCCTGATCTTCTGCTACATATCTGGGCAGGGAATGTACCGGGTTTGCCGCTCTGGAGCCTGATTTGCGGATTATTGGTGAAAGCGGGCACCGTGGGTAAGTTGCCGGGGGCCGAACCCCTGATGGCGGGCTGGTTTGCGCAGCTGCTGGCTGAAATCGATCCCCAGCTTGGCGAGTGTCTGGCGGTGGTGTGGTGGAAAGGTGGAGAGGGCGAAGCAGAAAAGCACTGGTTTATGCAGCCTGACGTGGTAATGGCTTACGGAGGCAATGCCGCGTTGGCCGCTATCAGGCAGCAACTGCCGGTCACCACGCGTTTTCTGCCGCACGGTCATAAAATCAGCGTGGGGTTGGTGGCGCGTTCGGCGCTGGATACGCGTCAGGGCGTCGAGTTGGCGCAACGCGTGGCCTATGACGTGATGCGCTATGACCAGGCGGGTTGTTACTCACCGCAAATGCTGTTTGTTGCACGCGGTGGACGCATCACGCCGCAGGAATTCGCGGAGTATATCGCCCATGAACTGCGGGCGCTGGCGCGCAAATTTCCGCGTCGCGCGCTCTCTTCGGCCGAAGTGAACAGCGTGGCAGCCTGGCGCAGCCGTGAAGAGATTCGTGCGTTGCAGGGCGATCGCATCCTGTTTGGCGAGCCAACGGATAGCTGGGCCGTGGTCATGGTGGATGGACCCGAAACACTGATTCCTTCCGCACTCGGACGCACGCTTAAAGTGGTGGCTGTTGATGAGATTGATGATGCCATTGCCCTGATTTCGCAGCAGAAAATCTACCTGCAAACGGCGGCGGTTGCCGCCACTCCACATGAACTGTTTCATCTCGCCGCACGCTTAGGGCAAGCAGGCATCACCCGTATTACTGCCGTTGGCAACATGACATCGCCCGCCGCCGGATGGCATCACGATGGTCGCTTTAGTCTGCTGGATCTGGTCACTTTTACGGAAATAGACGCATCTGCTGAAACCGCCGCTGAGCGCTTCGCGCCCTATGCGGATTGAATCCACGTTTTTTACAGGAGGTAATACGATGAAATTTGCTGATCAAACGATTCTGGTGACGGGCGCGAGCCGGGGCATTGGTGCGGCTATCGCGCAGGCTTTCGCCGCTGAGGGCGCGCTGGTGGTGGTGAACTACCTGCACAGTGAAGCCGCAGCGAATGAAGTGGTAAAACGCTGTGAAGCTTTGGGCGGTTCAGCTCTGGCGATTCGTGCCGATGTCACCTCGCCAGAGCAGGTAGCGGCGATGATGGAGCAGATCGCCAACAACAGCGGTCGCTTGGACGCGGTGGTCAACAATGCTTTCGCGCCCTATGTTTTCGATACCGACAATCGACAGCGCTTTTGGGAAACGTCGTGGCAGGGCTACCAAAGCCAATTTAACGGTGCGGTTGGCGCGGCCTACAATGTCTGCCAGGCGGCATTGCCGTTGATGCGCTCACGCACGCGCGGCAGCATTATCAATCTTTCCAGCGATTTAGTGGCTCGTCCGTCTGTTCCTTACCACGATTACGTCACGGCGAAGTCTGCGTTGATTGGCTTCAGTCGCTCACTCGCGGCAGAGCTAGGGCCGCTGGGCATTCGCGTTAACTGCGTTGCGCCGGGTCTGGTGTATCCCACGGATGCCAGCCGCGCCACGCGGGAAGACGTGCGCGAGTTTATCACCGCACAAACACCACTGCGCCGTATTGCCGAGCCAGTGGATGTCGCCGGCCCGGTGATGTTTTTAGCGTCAGAATGGAGCGAGTTTGTCACCGGGCAAACGCTGTATGTCGATGGCGGGTTGGTAATGGGGTAACAAGGGGTGAAAGCTGATAGGGTAGGAAGCTCGATGGGTTAGCGTGAGTCTGATTATAGATTTGCTCACACCGTTTAACGTCAACAGGGAGGTTTAATGAAGACCGCAAGTATCCGCGCCGTCATCGGTGGAACGCTTTTAATGGCGTCGTCCTTGATATCGGCTTCCGCAGCGCAGCCATTGCCTGTGACTCCAGAGCATGCGAATTCGCAGCGTATCTCGGTGGAGACGCAAGGCTCGGGAACGGACGTCATATTGATTCCGGGGCTGGCGTCATCGCGGGACGTTTGGGCCGATTTGTCTGCAAATTTACGCAAGAACCATCGCATTCATCTTGTGGAGCTTGCGGGGTTTGCGAGTACGCCTGTCATTGCCAACCCGGACGGGAGGGTCATCGCTCCGGCAGTTGACGCCATCGCTGAATACATTCATGCCCAACACATCAAATCCCCGGTGATTATCGGCCATTCTCTTGGGGGAGAAATGGCATTGATGCTGGCCGCCCGTCATCCTGATCTGGTGGGGCGCGTGATGGTCGTTGATGCTTTGCCATTCTATTCGCTATTGTTCAATCCTGCAGCGACCAGCGAAACTGTCGCCCCGCAGGCCACTGCCATGCGAAATTCGATTTTGGGGCAATCGCCGGAGCAATTCGCCGAGTTTCAGAAGGTATCCATCGCCCGCTTAGCCAAGACCGAGGCGTTGAGGCCCGCACTGGTGGCGGCGGGGATTCATTCCGACCGTAAAACCATTGCCGATGCCGTGTATGAAGTGATGGTCACCGATTTGCGTCCCGAACTTAGCCGTATCAGCGCGCCGATTGAGGTCGTATACGCGTATGACACTCTATTTGGCGTACCTGCCGCCAGCGTCGAGGCGATGTACCGGAAAGCCTATGCTGCTGCACCCGATATCCACTTTACACAGATCGATAACAGTTTTCACTTTGTCATGCTTGACCAACCAGAACGATTTTCTACCGTGGTTAAGTCGTTTCTGAATGGCGATGCCAGCCAAAAGCAGTCGCAAACTGACTGAGATTTCGGAAGGGACGGCCGGAATGGGCCGTTGCTTCGGTTCGATAGAGTGTATGGTGCAGATATTGCGCGGGATGCATGTGTGATGTGAAAGAGATATGGGGGTGAGATGGGAAGGGCTGCTTTGAGCGAGGAGCAGACGTTCGGAGTTGACTCCTCATGAGTATTGCTAACAATGCCGTGTGTCAATGAACTGGGATCAAGTTATTGTCTTATATGAAATCGTCCAGACGCTATATAAAACCTGACTAGCAGTAAGTGATTAATGATGAATACTTGCGAAGAGCGATTTGAAATTTGGGCTGATACTAAAGGTTTCGATTTACTCAAAATTGAAGGAAAGTATGACGACCCGGCCACTAGCAATGCATGGGAGTGCTGGAAAACGGCATGGGCTCAAAGTGAGATTTGGGGGAGTGTAAAGCCTACCATTTAGCTAGCAAATCCGCTTATAACTCTCACGTGTCGCAGTAAAAGCCATAAAGGCAGCAATGAGCGAAGAGCGGACGTTTGGCTTGCTACCAAAACAATGGTGGCATATCAATGAGCTGTACATAAAGGACATCAAGTTCATTATGTACAGGCTCTATCTTCCGGCATTAACTATCGTGTTAATCTCCTAAGCCGAGTATCCCAAGATTCAATACGGATAGGTGGAGTTGAATGAATTTCATAGTCATGGCGTTTTTTACTTTCTTCTAAATCATTTACTGTTCGCCCCCCAATGACAATAGAGCGAACATTTACATCTTTATTTGGGTCTACTTGCTTACAAGAATCAGGTCCGACGAATGCATTATGGATTAAATCACCTGACAAAACTTTAATTCGTTTTTCATGAGCATCTTTCCGAAACGATTCATAATTCCTATAGACCAGACCAAGCCTTTTTTTAATCTGCTCTGCGGCATCTCTAACTTTATGGTTAAAAGAACCGTAGTTATTCGCATTAACTAAGTTAAAGTTAGATCCTTTCACTTCAATTAGGATGATATCCATACGCGATCTGCCTGTAAAAATTACAAAATCCACTAATCCATCAGCTAACGGGTATTCGGAAAAACAAATATATTCATTATTACCGACGTAGGCCTCGGCAATTAAAGACAAATCTTTTTTATAACTTGCTGAATATCTTGTTCCTTTGCACCTGACTCAATTAGCTGAGCAATTGAAGACTTGGGAATCATAGAGTTTAATATTTCGCACTTACGAGAAATGAACTCTGGTGATGGTATATAAGTTGAATCTTTAAAAGGATCTCGAGCGTACCTTATTTTATCGGCTTTCTCATATACCTTCCTATTGTTTATGTTGCGTTCAGAAAGCTCATCTTCATCACAACCGAGTAAATCTAATACTTTTTCTCTTGATAATGAGATCCATTCTGTTTTTGGGCTTATGTTCACTATATCAAATGTATCAAGCTTATGTGATTTTCTTTCATAGTGCTCTATGAAAATGGCAGGTTGTGTAACTACCCCATGTTCATAGACTGAACTTATTATCTTTTCTACTGCATTGGTTACCGACTGACCATCGTTTAATGAACCCAGGTCGGTTAAAAGCACAATAATATCTTTTTTGTTTATGTAACATCTGACTCTGCAAATCCCACCTACTCCGGAAGTTCGGTTATTGCCAAAATCGTGAACTAAATCTAATGTTTTCATTTTAAAAATATCCCTATACTCTTTGAAGTTGGCTTTAATTTAAGCTAGACGAATTCACGTTTTAACATCATGCTTGTATAAATCAAACAACATCTGCATTTGGCACACAGCTGACAGACAAGTGGCGCTAAAAATCTCAGAACGTGAAGCGGGCCTCGAAATAATTATTTATCTCCTTACTTGATTCCATAATTAGCAGGTAGAGATCTTTCATAATTTGAAATCTCTCCATTGTAATGGGTCGAGATGCGTGCCGTGCTGGCCTTACAGGGCCAGTTTGGCAAAATCTGCAAAGCGTTACAGTGCATCCATGCTACTGACGCGAAGTCGTTGACGCTGACTCAACTGGCGATGGAATCCGGCATTAGCGTATCGACGTTTCATAAACATTTTAAAGCGATAGCCCTGATGCCGCCGATGCCTTATGTGAAATTGGTGTGCCTGCATCAGGCGCACATGTATATTGTTCGCCAGTAGATCACCGCTTCCGCCGCAGGCGTACATATTTGTTTCATCGCATTAAGTTTATGGGGCTAACGTCGCAACGACTGCCTGTACCACCGCCTCTGAACGCTCGGGTAATTGCCCTTTTTGCGGATCAGGCGGCAGTAAAAAAATAGTGGCTGCCGGAAGTGCTGGCAATCCGGTCACTTCAACCATCTGTTCTTCTATGACTGCCGAAGCATTCAGACAGCCTATGCCCAGGCCCGCCGCTACAGCAGCCTGAAGGCCTGCTACACCCGAGGCTATGTGAGCAACGGTATGCTTAATACCATGGCGGGTCAATTCATTACGGGCCAGTCTGTGTAGTGAACAAGTTTCCGACAGTAAAGCAATTTTAAAGGCGTTGTGGTCAGGAAAAATAGGCTGATCACGCGCTGCCACCCATAGCATCGGTTCGCTGCGGAGGGCTACTGCATTAGGCAGCGATGGATGATCAGACTCTGTTGCACGCAGAATGATTGCGATATCAACATCGCCTTTACTGTAAGCATTTACAATGTCGTCGCTCTTTGCAATCTGTGTAGACATCTTCAGATTGGGATACTGATGCTTAATTTTGGCTAACAGCCTCACCATGTACCGAGTCTGAAAGTAATCAGAAATACCGATCCTGACTTCTCCCTCTACTGACACACCGTGCATGTCTCGCCATGCCGCATCTGATAGCGCCAGGATTTCACGTGCATGGGTTATAAGCCGTTCACCAGCGTGGGTGGGCTGAACACCTTGTTTGCTGCGAATCATCAACTGTGTCCCAGCGGCCTCTTCAAGCTTATTTAATTGCTCGCTTATCGCTGATTGCGAACGAAAACGTAATGCTGCCGCCGCCGTCAGACTACCTGCATCTGCTGACGCAATGAGCGTTTTAAGCTGCTCTAAATCGAACCCATGATGCATCGTTATCTCCCGGAAAAAGCGATGGAAGCCATCATATATTACGGCTTTTGAGATGGATAGGGCTGCTGCATAATTCATCTAAGGCCGGCCCTGAGGCGGATTTCCCTTTCGATATGAAGTTTCCGGTTAGGAGAAGTAAATCATGAAATTGAAAATCTGGGGCAGAACAAACTCTGCAAATGTACGTAAAGTCATCTGGACGGCTGAAGAGCTGGCGCTTACCTACGAATCTATCAATGCCGGTGGCCCTTTTGGTATTACTGATCAACCACATTATCTGGAAAAGAATCCAAATGGCCTGGTGCCGTTACTGGAGGACGGCTCGTTTATCCTATGGGAGTCTAATGCAATCGTTCGCTACTTAACCGCTCAATACGGTGCTGGTTCCGGGCTTTATCCAGACAATATCCAGACACGTGCTTCCGCTGACAAATGGATGGACTGGACAACGTCCGCGTTAACTGAGCCTTTTCGCTTCCTCATTAACGCCGTGGTACGAACTCCTGAAGATCAACGCGACTGGGAGAAAATTCGCCATGGGGTGAAAACGGTAGAAAATTTGCTGACCATTGTCGAGGACACGCTATCAGCACAACCCTATTTATCTGGTAGCACCTTTAACATGAGCGATATCCCAATGGGGTGCTTCATTTACGGCTGGTTCGAAATGCCTATCGAACGTGCGGATATGCCACATCTGCGCACCTGGTATGACCGTCTGAAGCAACGACCCGCTTATCAGGCCGCCGTAATGACGCCATTAACATAATCGGCGTCATGGGGCAGCACCAATCCTGATCAGATTGTCATCACTTGTAATTACCTGATTAAAACATCGTCTCTTAAACCACCAGAGGATAAAGCTAATGCCATTCGTCAGAATTTCTCTAATTAAAGGTAAGACCCCTGCGCAGTTGCGCGCGATAGCAGATGGAGTTCACCAGGCGCTTGTAGAGACCTATACCGTGCCGATTGAAGATCGCTTTCAGGTCATTGATCAGTACGACAAGGATTCCCTTTTCTACGGTCAGAATTTCTTAAACCTTGAGCGAACTGATGACATTGTGTTCATTCATATCTTAGCTAACCGCTGGCGTGATACACCGATGAGACAGGCGCTGTATAACGGCATAGCAGATCGGCTATTTTCTGATTGCGGGATCCGTAAGGAAGATGTTCAGGTCTTTATTTCAAATAACGATAAGCCAGACTGGTCTTTCGGTAATGGTGTGGCTTCCTACGTTGAGGAAGGCAGTGTCTGAAATCAGAATTTTAAAGGTCCAGTCATGAGAATTTTAGTCACAGCTGCGACCTCAGGCCTCGGAGCCGCCATTACACGAATGTTCGTTTCAAACGGACATCGGGTCATCGCAGCGGGCCGACGTGCAGACCTCATCGGCACCGGGGTTCGGGTATCCACTATCGAGCCCGGTTTGGTTGGGGGATCGGAATTCTTGACAATTCGGTTTGGCGGCGAACTAACCCTCGCGAATAAACTTTATGAAGGGGCAAACGCGCTGATGCCTGATGACATCGCTGAAACAGTTAAATGGGTATCGCTTCTTCCCTCTCATATCAATATCAATACGATTGAAATGATGCCCGTCAGTCAATCTTTTGGTTCGCTGCCCGTTCAACGATCTTGATGTCAGGTTATCATTGAATTAACACCCTATCCGAATTAAGGAATTATGGGTACCAATAGCTATCCGCACGGACAGGGACACCTTTTACCCGGCGGATAGCCATACTAAAGATCTCCACAGACAGGCAAGTCCCGCTTTTTCTTTTTAAACAAAATCCCCAAGGCAGTATGGGCAGAAAGAAACATCCGGGCTGTGTCACCGGGCTACACTGAGCGCCTGTTAAGTCCAGTAGAGAGAGCCCAGAAAAATTCGGTTCTTACCCTCCATTAACATTGAGCATCCTGTGACATGCAATGTCGAGCTGGCAGGAAGCAGATAGAACGTAGCCGCTATTTGCAGATTGCCCTGACACAAAGTGAGAAGGTGGGGATGCTGGCTCAACAACTTTTTGAGCTGGCGCGTCTGGAGCATGGCGTAGTGACGCCGCAGCGTGAGCGCTTTTCACTCTCTGATTTAGTACAGGATGTGATGCAAAAATTTGAGCTGGCGATTGAACAGTCTCAATTGGATTTTCATTTCGACATAGAGCCAGGGATTCCGCTTGTGGATGCCGATATGTCGATGATCGAGCGCGTGCTCACTAACCTGGTGGACAATGCTATTCGCCATACTCCCTCTGGCGGGGTGATTAAGCTGCGCATCTGGAGCCAGGAACAGAAGGTGATGCTGGAACTGGAAGACAGCGGCCCCGGAATCTCTCCTGCCGTCAGTGGAACCCTGTTTGAGCGTCCTTCCATCATTGACCCTACCCGCCGCGACAACGGAGGATTAGGCCTGGTGATTGTCAGACGTATGCTACAACTTCACCAGGGAGATATTTCATTGATAGAGGCGCCAGGCGCTTGTTTCAGGATATTTGTCCCCTTGTAAATTTGGTCAGATAAAAGTGTGTTTTACAATTTCTCTAAGAGCGGTAAGAAATTACCGCCTTATGTGACATGTTTATTATTTTATATTTGGCGTTATTTTTATCTCTGAGGAAGTGTTGTTCACATTCGTGAACATGTCATTTCATCTAAATAGAGTTTGTGTAATGAAATTATCCTCGATTTTAACGGGCGTTATTGTTTCGCCTGTCGCTATACCTGCAAACTTTTTTGCCATTCCGTTACGGTTGATTGTCGGTTTTGGTTTTTTACAGCATGGCTTCGCGAAGTTATTACGTGGAGGGGATGCCTTTGTGGGAATATTAGTTGCCATGCACCTTCCTTTTCCTGAACTACTGGGATGGGCGACAGTGGTCATGGAAATCCTCTGCGGTGCATTGATATTGATTGGCGCGTTTGTTCCATTGGCTGCCATCCCGGCCATTATTATATTGCTGGTGGCTATTTTCACAGCGCATCTACCCTATGGTTTCTCTTCAATTAAACTGCTTTCCTATGACGCGATGGGAGCGCATTTTGGTCAGCCAGGCTATGAAACCGATCTGCTTTATATCGCCAGTATTCTTGCGCTGGTGATTGGCGGAGCAGGCCCTTTCTCAGTTGAAGCGATACTGCGTAGGCGGTTATTGCATCGTGGTAAATAATTTTAATCAGGCTGTGGGGGCCGGTGGCCCCCAACGCTTCAGCGATGCATCGCTTTGACCACCGGCGGATGGTTAGCAAATCCATTTCATGACTCTTGATCGCACAATCCGGCTCACCCCCAGCGGCCCTTTTTCCGGCATGAACTGGGAGATGCCAAATGCGATTGCAAGTGCAAAATACACAATTATATTTGTGCTAATCGCTTAATTATTTCTATAATAGAAACAAAAACATGCTTACTTTTTACGTAAAGAAACGTAAGTTGAAGGTCAACCACCCCATCTGTTTTTGATTCAGATCAAAATTACCCCCGCATTTTTTGCACAAAATGCGCGCGAAAACTATTTTCGAGGCGCGAAATAAATGTTCATTTTAACCCCACTCAGTGGCATTGCGTTGTTGACCATTGTCCCGATGATTGTCGGTTTGATCGCCGCTGAGCTGGCCGCGCCAGACGACCATCCCCTGCATCTGTGGATAGCGTCACATCCCCTTCCGTTTGCAATTTCTGCAGCTTGCACACTGTTTCTTGGTGTCTTGTGCTGCGTGCTTCAGTACCTCACTGACAAGATTTGAATTTAGCGTGAACGTAGGACGTGCGAGGTGTTTATGACTGAGATACAGGCTGACGCTTTGACGACCAACATTCGAGCCGAGCATCTTCAGCAAGGGCATACCCTGATGCTGGGGAAATTTCGCATCACGGTTGACGCCATCATGTGGGACGACAGAACGCGAACCATCCGGCTTTTCGCTGAGGGTCGGACGTTTCGACTCTTTTATGACACGACTGTCGATATTTACACGTTATCGCCAGGCTTCGATAACGTGGTTTTTTGAGGAGGCATCACCAAGTGAACATCAATAAAGCGATAAATCTTTCACTGATTGCGCTGACGGCGGTGTTGTTATTTGCCGCTTCGAATGCATTCGCCATCAGCCAGGCTTTCCGACTGCAGTTAGAACGGTCGGGCTGTATGCAGCAAACCGCAGGAAACGGCTGCGATATTCGCAAGAGCAAAGCCCAAAACAAAGCGGCGATGCAAACTCTTCAGGCAGCGGCAAATAGAGAACGCCATGAGGTGACGGAATTTCTACGGGACAGTGTTACGGGGCAAAAACTGTCTGCTGGAAAGGAAGCGCTTAAAGGGTATGGTTTCACTGAATCCGATCCCAGTGTCTGGATCAAATCTGGGGACCATGACATCTATGTGGTTCATCTGAACAGCCGGAGCGGGCGTATCACATCCGCTGAGATAGCGGAGGCAAAGTAGCACCAGGCAAGTGAGTCGGAGCAAGGAAGGGACACGCTGACTGTGTGATAAAAAGGGGCGCAAGCGCCCCGAAAACATCCGGCCGTCACTTCCTGCTGGCGTGGAATTAGCGTTTAAGAGAGATTAATTCAAACTTTGCGGAAGAGTTTTTCACTGCTGATAAATTTGATGCCAGAGGGCTGCTCTCAAAGATGCGCTTCTCTTGGTCAGATACCCACCTGACAGAAGTCCATCCGTCTTCGGCACAAAGGACGCTCTGAAGCTTGCTGATAAGCGCTTCGGCCTGAGCGCTATTTTGCAGGATGATTGGGAAGCATTGCCTTATCCTCCTGTGGGCCAGAAGTGATCATCAACTTGCAGGCAGGCGGCATCAATACGGGACTGAACGGCAGCCATGTTGTCAATGAAATCCTGCACGCTTTCCGCACGGGGCCAGCGATTGTGCATCTCATGGCGGGGCTGCGTATCAGTTATTGCAGAGGGTTCGGTGCTGTTTTCGATGTTTTTCATAGCGTATAGACAAGGGCTCGGCACTCTATTAACATTGTCCTAGGCTAAACTTTTATTTGAACCAGATCAATGAAGATAAATGGAAAAACAGCGGGAGATATTTTCGACCAGATCCGCGCAATGATCCAGGCAGGAGAACTGGCTCCGGGTACTGTTCTGCCTACTCTACGTGAGCTGGCAAGTGAACTGGGTATCAACCGCAATACCGTTGCTTTGGCATATAAGCGCCTGACGGACGCCGGTTTTGTCATATCGAGAGGCAGAAACGGCACGATTGTACGCGAACCCATCGCAGCCATTGATATCGAAGGTAGCGCACCCGACCTGGTACTGCGCGACCTTGCCAGCGGCAACCCCTCGGCTTCGGTTCTCCCCCCGGTCAGCCAACTGGCTACGTATATTGAGAATACCCCGGGTCTGTACGGTGAAACCTTGATTCGCCCGAAGCTTGAAACAATAGGCCTTGAATGGCTGCAGCCCGATCTGAACACCCCTTTTGATTTAAACCTGACTAACGGCGCTGTTGATGCCGTTGAAAGGGTACTTGCCAGCTACCTGATTGCGGGCGATCGCGTGGCTGTCGAAGATCCCTGTTTTCTCAGCAGCATCAGTACGCTACGACACAGCCGCCTTGAGGCTGCACCTGTGGCAATCGATGTGGAAGGAATGCAGATTGAGGCGCTGTCACGTCAACTTTCTGCTGGCGTACAGGCAGTAATCATCACGCCTCGCGCCCACAATCCAACCGGATTTGGTCTCAGTGCGGGCAGGGCTGAAGGTATACGTACCTTGCTGGCAAGTTATCCCCAGGTACTGGTGATCGTGGATGACCATTTTTCGCTGCTCTCATCACAGGAATATCACCACGTTGTGCCGGCAAATACCCGTAACTGGGTGCTCATCCGCTCGATGTCCAAGTTTCTTGGACCTGATTTACGTATGGCCTTTGTGGCAAGCGATGCGGAAACTTCACAGCGTCTGCGCCAGCGCCTGAATGCCGGAACCAATTGGGTAAGCCATATTCTGCAAGATATGGCAGCGGGTTACATGAGTTCGCCTGGCTTTAAACCCTCAATGCTGGCCGCCCGTGAGCGTTATCTCGGCCAACGGCAGCGGCTTGTTAGTGCATTGCAACAACAGGGTGTCACGGTTTCAGACCATCACGATGGCTTGAACGTATGGGTTCCGCTAGCACAAAGCAGCGCGACAACGGTTATGCAAATGGCGCACAGGGGCTGGTTGATTCGGCCTGGAGAAGGTTTCATCCTGGATAATGCCTGCTCTGGGGTAAGGATCACCGTTTCTGACCTTGATGAACCGGAAACTGAATCAATTGCTAGATCTCTGGCCGGTATTCTGGCACAGCAACGTCAGATTCAAGCCATCAATAGGGCTTGAATATCACTTATGGAGTTCTCTGTAATGCACGTACATTTCATCGTACATGAAGATTTTGAAGCACCGGGTGCTTATGAAACATGGGCCAGAAATCAGGGTCATGATGTCACTTATTCACGCGTCTACGCAGGCGATACGTTACCCGCTGACGCGGAAGGTATTGATTTTCTAATCGTCATGGGCGGCCCGCAGGATCCTGCCACCACACGTGAAGAATGTCCGCACTTCGATGCGAAAGCTGAGCAGGCGCTGATTGCTTCTGCGGTGAAAACCGACAAAGCTGTCATCGGTATTTGCCTCGGCTCACAGCTCATCGGTGAAGCACTCGGCGCGCCGTTCGCTCACAGCCCTGAAAAAGAGATTGGTAAATTCCCGATCACACTGACGGAAGAAGGCAGCAAGGATGAGATGTTCTCTCATTTTGCCAAAACGTTAGAAGTGGGGCATTGGCACAATGACATGCCGGGCCTGACCCCGGATGCAAAAATCATCGCTTACAGTGAGGGATGCCCGCGCCAGATCATTGCGTACTCAGATCGCGTATTTGGTTTCCAATGCCATATGGAATTGACGCTGGATGTTGTTGACCTGCTGATCGCGCATTCCGAAAAGGACCTGAGCCGCGCCGCAGAATATCGCTTCGTCAACTCACCTGAAGAACTTCGCGCACACGATTACAGCGAAATGAATCAGGTCTTGTTTGGGTTCCTGGATAAGTTACAAGCTCGCTACCAATCCGCTTAGCCAAACCCCACGAGGTGGCGAATGTCGTGACTTTTCTGGCCAGCGAATGCCGCAGTGTTCTTCGCCCAATCCCTATGTTTTAGCATTGAGGGAAAATCTGGGGAAATTACGCACCCTGAAAAGCCTGTTCCCAGACTGACGCATAAACTTCCCCAGAGACCCTTTACCAAAAGGATGGCGGCTCTTTTGTTCCTGTCCCCTCAGAGGGGTAGATTCAGAACTTATCTTTTCGGGTAAACCCAGACAACACGGTATATTTTATTGCCGTGTTGTCCGCGCTGATGACTTTGAATCGCGCGCCTTTATAGGTGACGATGTCACTCCCTTTCTCATCAATGGTAAAGTCAGTGGTTGTTTCTCCTCGAGTGACCGAAATCTCACGATAGGTAAATTTCATCACCCCCCCGGCATTGCCGTTGTACTCAATGCTTTTCACTGGCGCGTTACTTAATTTACAGACTCCATCCGGCACGCGTTTTATCGATATTTCAGAGGATGTATAAGTCGTGTGATTTGGCGGGCTGACTGTATTTTTTTGCGGCATCGTAGGTGACGTAATCCTGGTAGTTAACGACATGGCCATAGATGTTAATCAGACCTACCGCCAGCGGATTATCGTAGTTCCGGTACACATCACCATCCACATGGCAATACGTTCCCGAGGCGACAGTTGAGAAGGTGCCTTTCGCGCTTCCTAATTCCAGTGCATCCCCGACCAGCCCTGTCGTCGATTTAATAACAGCATCACCCATGTAAGCGGTACTGGTCTCACCGGGAACGGGTTTAATGTATTCAACGCCGGTTGGGAGTGACGCAGGTGGCGTCGCGCAACCCGCAAGCATGACCGGTAAGGTGAGTGACATCAGCAGATGTGGTGTTTTCATGAAATTCCTTTGTTACCTGTCATATTTCGTCCGCCCTGTACATAATGATCAGATGAATATGTCATCCTGCTTTTTATCCATACCATTCCTTTCTTCAGATAAACGAAACCCGTTTTTTCCCTTCATCTTCTGCTGATACATGGCTTTATCAGCACGTTGCATGAGCATATCTGGAGTTAAGCCATTTGCCGGATAAACCGCTGCGCCGTTAGATCAGACGCTTGCTGGTAGATAAAAGTGCGTTGGGCGTTAAGCTTATCGCGTGTGTTACTCCTCGTGCTAACACCAGTGTGACGTATTGCAATAGCTGACGTGCTCTCAGGATCCAACATCGCCGGCCTCAGACCGGAAGTGCTTTCTCCTGTTGCTCCCGGGCCATCCGCCCGGGATTTCTTTATCCACTTTTTCCTGTTCTTAATCCCCCACAGTTCACGGCGGCCCGATATAAATAAAAAACCCACCGGGAGGTGGGTAAGTCAGAAAGCTCAGTGTAGGAGATAGCGCTTAACGGTTTCCGGGTCTGTGCCCACCGTTTTAAGAGCTTTCACCAGCTTATCCTGCGTAGTCTGTAAAGTGAGCATCCAGTATGTAATCTGCCATTGTTCATTTATCACAATGATCTTTTTATCTTCCGGCTCGCGGCGGTGAAAAATATAACTCATCAAAACCCCGGATTAAGGACAAAACGGCTTATTTGCTGTGTGAGGCAGGCGAAGAATGGCACTGAAACTGAGAGGATTAAAATTGAAATGACTGACCGTGATGAGCAAAAATTTTTATCAAAAAAAAGCCCACTTAATGAGTATCAGTGGGCCTGTTTTGTTCACGCCGGAACAACGCTCTCTCGCAGAGGTGGGGTTAAGCACTGCTAATGTCGCACTCCAATCTAACATCGCATTGCCTAATCCGTAACCCTATAATTTACAAAGATTGTTATTTAAGATTAGGCCGCTTTCCTTCGGAATGTTCTCATCCAGAAACCTCTGGGTGTAAGTCTGTTAACTTTTCTGCTGCAACTTTATCAGTGATTGATTAGCAGGCCTCATGCCTTAATTCGCCCGATTTTGTCGAAACGGCCGGATTTGCGGCAAAACTTTGGGATTATCGCCATTCCTTCAGCCCCTTGTGTCGAAAGACGTCATCTGTTTACGCAGAAAATGTGACACCACGTCCTGAGGGGGCTGAATGCCACACGCTTTGATAAGCCAGCTCACCGCGCCGCGGTGTCGCGTACCATGCAGTATAACCTGCTCGATAAGGCTGAGGGGGCTTGTCTGCGCCATCTTTTCGTCTCTGCGCCGATAAATGATGGGGCGATCCCAGGCTTCCGCCGTCATGCCGGCCGCATATTGAATGAACCAGCCGGAGCAGGCCAGCATGCACGGCACCAGGACTGCTTGCTCAGGCGGCCTGCGCGGTCTGATATTCGGCCAATATGGCGCTTCCCCCCTCAGGTTGGCACGAATGAGCATGTCAGTGGCGTGCATGTGGTACATGAGCCTGAGCATCTCACGGTGTTCAGCGCGGAAACGGCGCGCGTCCGTTTCGGCAATGGCGCTGAGCATCCCGGCATCCATCCAGTGCTTATATCTCAGTAACGTCAGGGCGGTAACTCTTTGCATAATTTTTCCAGAGCATCAGCACGTCCGGCATAGCGGTAGCGTGAAGTACACATTTAATTAATCCGGCGTGGACTGAGACTGACAATCCGGAGCTTATCGCTGCCAGTCTTTTCTGCGACAGAAGGGTTTCAGGCTGAGAATTCACATTCACACCTTAATGCAATGCACAGGATATACCTTCCATACCGGCGGCGGGACAGGGTGATGCCTCCGGTAAGTGCCTGCAGGTGAGTAAGGGCGGTGAGGCGCATCTGAGTGTAGTCGCCTGAGGGGATCATGACAGCCCGGTGAAAAAAATTCTGGCAGGGTCAGGTATTCACAGCTAAGGTCCGACCACGAGTAACGTACTGCCTGATTGTACGGATGTAAATAAAACAGCTCATTGCGACGGTGAGTCATGTAGTCTGCGCACAAAGTCTGCCGGGCGGGACTGCTTATTGTGGTTGGCTCTCGGTGCTATTCGTTCAGGATATTGCGTACAGGGTTCGAAGTTTTAAAAAATGAATATATTGCATAGATACATAAGGCCAGGTAAGCCTGCTGCATGTTGAAAGAAAATATTCCATGCGCATTTGCCAAAAACATGATTTATCGAAAAATTTTGACACGCCTTTTATTCTGTCTATAGTTATTTCCGGTCCGGAACTCCTCCGGATTTGGGTGTAATGGAAACTGAATCTCTTTCCCGGGTACCGTCCCGGGATTTTTTTCCAGACCTGGCGATTTGACCTGTTTTTTTCGTTTCGCAGCTGTCCGGAAGCAGGGGCCAGTGCGGAACACTGGTAGTGTCGAGGTGATATTATCTGGCTTCAGAACAAGTGCTTACTGGTACAAAATGGGCTGGTTTTTCCGGTTCCCCCCTATTGACCTGACTAATCAGAACAACCTGGCCGCCATCGGGCTTTTTCTCAGCACAATCATTTCAGTTATTTCCTTCTCTTTGTCAGTCAATTGGCGAATATTGTTAACCAGAATCACATTCTCCCAAATGTATCCGGTAGTTTATAAAAAATAAATTCAGGTTTTTTGATTCAATGGCTGCAGCAGTAGATAACGTCCTGCTTCACTATTTTTTATGACGTCAGAAAACAAAGCCCGACTGGCTGCTATGCTCTGAACACGGTGAATCCCTCTATGCGACGGGGCCAGGCTACACAGGTACAGCAGGAACAAAAGCGCGATTCAGGTGGTAGCCTTTCTGAATCACCGGGAGGCACCCGGCACCGTAACTTTTACTGAAGAATGAAGATGCGCTACGGAGGTGGCCATGCTCTGGATGGAACAGG